>NZ_JBCFQL010000006.1:0-217831 GCF_041729725.1 Flavobacterium zubiriense
TGTTTTTGGGTATTATATTAAATTCATTTTTGTTGCTTTTTTAATGAGTTCGGCGGTATTTTTTACTTCTAACTTTTTTAAAATATTGGCGCGATGGGTTTCTATTGTGCGTGAACTCACAAATAATTTAGTAGCAATTTCTTTAGTTGTTAACCCTTTAGAAATTAATCCCAAAACTTCGGTTTCCTTATTGGACAAAATATTTTCACTGATGCTGTGTGTGGACATAAAGTTGATCATTTTTTCAGAAATTTCAGCACTAAAATATTTTTTCCCTTTATTAACGCTTCGTATTGCAAGGATTAATTCAGCTTCATCTGTATTTTTTAATAGGTATCCGTGAGCACCCATTTTAGCGCATTTTGCAATGTAATTACCATCATTGTGCATAGAAATTACAATAGGTTTTATATTAGAAGTTAAGGTTTTCAATTCTTTTAAAACCTGAAAACCATCCATATTGGGCATAGTAATATCCAGCAATACAATATCAGCCTCAAATTGGCTATTGATAAGCTCCATGAACTCAAAACCATCAGCAACACTCTTAACTATTTTTATATCATCATGCTTTCTTAGTAGCTCAGCAAGTCCTTTTCTAAAAAGCTCATGATCATCAGCTATTATTAATTTGATTTCATTCATAATTCTATGGGTAATTCAATTTCAAAGGTTGTATTTCCGGGATTTGCATTGATTGTAATGGTACCGTTGCAAATTTCTACACGTTCTTTGATGTTAATAATTCCTAAACCTAATTTAACAGTGTTGATATCAAACCCAATACCATCATCAAAATAAAAAAGAGAAACAAATTCATCAAATTCTGAAAGGGTTATTCGGATATTTTTTGCATTCGAATGTTTTAATGAATTATTAATTAGCTCTTGGCTTATTCTAAAAAGATTAATAGCTTGATGGTTTGTTATATTAGAACTTTCCTGTTGGGTTAAATCTTCATATTCAATAGTTATAGTTGTCGATTTTTTCAGACTTTCAATAAAGTTGGTTAACGTATCTCCAATTCCAAAATCATCTATTGAAGCAGGCATTAAGGCATTTGACATCAATCTGATTTCAGAAATAGTATCATCAACTATTTTTTTCATTTCTGTTTTCTTTACTTCATTTTCCACTCTGTTTTCAATATAGTGCTTCAAAGAGGTTAAATAAGGACCTACACCATCATGGAGCTCGCGCGAAAGTCGACGCCTTTCATTTTCCATACCGTTTACCAACATCCGTTTTGATTGTATTCTGGTATTTTCTTCGTTATTTCTAAACTCTATAAGCTTATCTCTCATCGCTAAAAGGCTTTTTCCCAGCAGATCATTAGAACTTTTAGGCTTAAAATTGGTATTTAAATTCATTTTTCCAATATCATCGGAAAATTTTACGGCACCTTGCAAAGAAGCTTTCAAATTCGCCAGAGCATCAAACATTTCCTTTATTTCCTCAGAATTTTTTATAAATTCATTGGTTTGGTTATAGTCTCCTTCCGCCATAATCCGGAGGCTTTTTTGCATATTCTTAATTGGATTGGTAATAATTTTTATCAGAAAAAGAGAAAGCATAACAGCCAGTAAAAAAATACCGAGCGTTAAACCTATTAGTCTTTCTTTCAACTCTTTTAATGGAAGTGTAACCTCATCAACATCTATTTCAGAAAGAATAACCATTTTTAAATTCCCCACTTCTATCAAACTGTAAACACTATATACATCAATACCCCTATAATCTTTAAAAACACCTCTGCCATTTATTCCCTTAAAAGCATTGGTCACCCCTTTTGTTTTTACCAATAGGGTGTAAGGAATTTTATTTGGATAAAAACGAGATTGAGAACGCATTCGGAAATCGTTACCCACAAGATAGGATTCGCCACTGTCTCCCATTCCTGTACGTTCAAGGAGTATGTTTTTTATTTTGTTGTAATCTAAAATTTTAACCATTCTACCTCTTTTCGAGTTGAATACAAAACCTATTGTTGTTTTTTTATCAATATGATAGCCTGTAAAGTCGTGAATTCCATTACTGTTCTTAATACTTTCTGGAAGCTTTAATACCGTAGTATCAATGTTTTGGCTGTACAATTCGGAAGCCTCAAATCGTTCCCATTCTGATTTTAACAAATGCTCAATCTGGTTTTGCTTAAGTGTTTTAATAGAATTTAATTGAAGTAAAATACGGTCGTTTAAAACGTTTGAAAACTGCATATAGGAAGAAAAAGACAACAAAGCAATTACCAATGCAATTAGACTATTAATTATAATTAGTATTAATGTTTTAATGTTCATTAAAATCTATTTTAAAGATAAAACCAGTTTAGTATGACGGATGCAAGTCATAAATGTGACCTTTCCTGATTTTAGTATCTGTTTAAGTTTTATCTAATTATTTTTTGCTATCCTTCGTTAAATTTATTTAAAAACAAGTTGATTATTCTTTTAAAATTTACCTTTCCTATCGAAAAATAATCTTCTTAAAATTCTATTATCTAAAAAATTAAACAGTTACTTGTATTTTCTTAATTTATGTAAATATACTTGGTTTGATGTTTAAAAGAAACCATTGTTGTCCGATAAATAATTTCAGACTGTTAGATTTTGTATATTTTTAGGTGCTTAACGAGATTCTATCTTGCTTTAGCTTGTTTTTTAGTATTGTCATTAGAATTCAATAAATGAAAAAATATAATTTTCAATTTAATTTATCAAATTTTCATCCTGTGGCTAAATAGTCATCGAATAGTCCTAATTGCCCATTGATTTTTGGATCTAATTCCCAATCTTTTTCTGGACTTTCTAAAAATTTAGTTAGATGAATATAGTTGAATAAATGAATTCTACAAAAACTGACTAAATTAGAGAAAGACCATTGTCTTTTCAAACTTTTCTTTATCACTCCCATCAGAAGGTTTACTATCAAGACACAATAAATTTGTATTTTGATAGCGTTCTCGTTGTCTCCTAAAAAATATTTTAGTGGAAAATTTTGTTTAATCTGTTTAAACAACAATTCTATCTGCCATCGGATTTTATAAAGCCCAGCTATTGTGTCTGCTCTAAATTCAAATAAATTGCTAATAAACTCGAAAGTTCTTTTGTGTTCCCTGTCATAATATTTTATTTTTCTTAATTTCAATTTGCCTTTGGTACTTTCTTTATCAATTTCAACTTCTATAATTTCGTCCGACAATACACCACTATGAATCTTTTCTAGAATAGTGTGTTTTTGAGTTACTTCATATTTTGCATTCTCTTTTATTCGGGTTACAAAGCCTGTTTTTTGCTGGGTAAAATGCTCAAAAGCCTTATAATCATTATATCCTTTGTCAAAAATATAGACGGTATCTTCATCACATTTTAGTTTTTCTAAAAACTGATGGTCGTGAGTTGTAGCAGCTGTAAACCATACTAAATTAGGAACTTTTTCATCTGCATTTATCACACTGTGTGATTTAATTCCACCCTTACTTTTTCCATTACTTGGCTTCCTTCCAACGCATTTTAAGATGTCTTTAAACAAGCTGATAGTGGTACTGTCAACAATTTTAACTTTCTTTTCTAATGCTATTTCAACTCGACTGTCCGATAAAACAAAGCTATATTTCTCCAATAGCTTGTTGTAGATTTCTTCGAAAAACTCCACTTTCCTAATCTTGTTTGCATCGGATAAAGTACTTTTTTTGGGAAGATGATTTATCCTCACAGTCTCTTCTTTTCCTGATAATCCTAGCATTCCAGAAGAAACTTCACGCAAAGAATTGCACTTTTCCAAACAACAAAAAATCATACTAAATAAATGATCTTGACTCTTGAAATATTTTACATAACGGTCCGAATTATGTTTCTTAACCGCTGTTGAAATCATAGAATCATCTAGTAAAGAAATCAACTGTCCGAAAACAGATTTAGTCGAAAAATACTTATTTTTACCCATCGTTATTTGAATTTTGCAACTCTAAATTGCGATGTTTTTTAAGAAGCCATTAATTTGGCTTCTTTTTTATCGGACAACAATGAAAAGAAACTTTAAAGTTTATAAAACACGATCTGATTATGTTATAGATAAGCCTTTTTTCTAGATAAATCTATATGTAGCTTTTTTGCTTCAAAATAATATAAAACTACCACATAAGTAAGTTGAAAGTTTTAAAGTTCTAAAGGCAAAAGAGGCTTTATTGGCTCAAACAACTACTAGTTAATGTTTTAAACAATAGTATATTATTTCAAAATACAACATCACATAGTTATCACTATTTATAACCGTAAATATTGAGCAGAAAAAGATGTCAAACCATCTTTTTGAGTTTAGGAATATCTTTAAGGATGATTTTTTTTCCTTTAATTTCAATGAGTCCTGATTTATTAAAATCAGATAATAAACGAATACAGCTTTCGGTAGCGGTACCAATCATGCTGGCGAGTTCGTCGCGGGTGAGTTGGATTTTTAGTGTGTCATCTTCGTTTTTACCAAAAGTATCCTGAAGATATAGCAAGGTTTCAGCTAGACGTTCTTTAACCGTTTTTTGAGCCATATTAACCATTTGCTTGTCGGATTCTTTGAGATCACCACAAATATTTTTCATGACATTCATAGAAAACTGATTGTTTTTATCAAAGAATCCCATGATTTCGCTTTTAGGAACAAAACATACTTGCATGTCTTCAAGAGCAACAGCGGTTAAATTTACAGGTTCATCACTTATCATCGAGCGTTGTCCCAAAAGTTCTCCTTTGGTCACCAATTTTACTATATGATCTTTACCATTAGGACTTAATTTAGTCAGTTTACAAACGCCATCTTTTACACAAAAAATCCCATTTACATTTTCGCCTTCTTCAAAAATAATTTCGCCTTTTTTTACTAAACGAGACGTCTTGCACTCGGCAAGTTTTATTAATTCGTCTTTGTTTAGTGCTTTCAAAGAGCTGAATTCTCTAACAATACATTGTTCGCATTTACTCATTTTAGAAAAAGGTTTAATTGTTTGGTAAAATTACTCATTTATATGACATATATCATATTCTGCCTAAGATTCATTCAAGAGCTTTGCAGTAGGTAAAATGAGCAAAGTTATGGACACACAAAACTGTTTCCATTGTGGTTTAGATATTGTAATAAAAGAGGAAATTATTTTTGACGAAAAAACATTTTGTTGTAACGGTTGTAAAACGGTTTACGAAATTTTTAGTCTCAATGATTTGACCTGCTATTATGATTTTGAAAAATCACCTGGAGCAACTCCACAGGACATTAAGGGTAAATATGATTTTTTAGATAATGAAAGTATCGTTTCAAAATTATTGGAATTTCAAGAGGCTACAACTGCTATTGTTTCACTTAGCATTCCTCACATACATTGTAGCTCATGTATTTGGATTTTGGAAAATTTACAACGCCTTCAAAAAGGAATAAACACTTCTCAGGTTAATTTTCCAGAGAAAAAAGTCCGTATTACATACAATTCAGAGCAAGTTTCGCTGAGTGAAATTGTGTATTTGTTGAGTTCTATAGGCTACGAACCGTATATTAGTTTAGAAAATTACGAAACTACAAAACAAAATATCGACAGGAGTTTGACTTACAAACTGGGTGTTGCTTTCTTTTGTTTTGGAAACATCATGCTACTTTCGTTTCCTGAATATTTTGAGGTAAAAGAATTTTGGCTGGACAACTACAAACCGTTTTTTAGGTGGTTGATTTTTGCATTGGCATTGCCGTCTTTTTTATATTCTGCCAGCGGATATTATGTTTCGGCTTACAAGAGTATCAAATCTCGAATGCTCAATATCGATATTCCCATTGCTCTGGGAATTATCGTCATGTTTATTCGAAGCCTTTTTGATATTGTATTGGATTACGGACCTGGTTTTTTTGATAGTTTGACAGGCTTGATTTTCTTTATGCTTTTGGGCAAAATGTTCCAAATCAAAACCTATAGTTTTTTAAGTTTCGAAAGAGACTTTAAATCCTATTTCCCCGTTGCTGTTACCCGAATAAATACGGATGCTTCTGAAGAAAGTGTTGCCGTTTACGATATTCAAAAAGGCGATCGATTACTCATTAGAAACCAGGAATTAATTCCCGTTGACGGGATTTTAATAAGCGAAAAAGCCGCCATTGATTACAGTTTCGTTACTGGAGAAGCCATTCCGATAAACAAGAATTCAGGTGATAAACTATTTGCAGGAGGAAAACAAATAGGGAAAGTAATCGAAATGGAAGTACTGTTTTCGGTTTCTCAAAGTTATTTGACGCAATTGTGGAGCAATGATGTGTTTCAGAAAAATGTGGAGCAAAAACACAAAAGCATCACCGACAGTATTTCTCGTTATTTCACTCCCATATTGTTATTGATTGCTTTTGTGGGATTTGGTTATTGGATTTTTAAAGATGCCAATACGGCTTTTAATGTTTTTACGGCTGTATTAATCGTGGCCTGTCCCTGTGCTTTGGCTTTGACGGCGCCTTTTACTTTAGGAAATGTATTGCGAATAGTAGGCAAGCAAAAGTTTTATCTCAAAAATGCTTTGGTAATCGAACAATTGGCAAAAGTAGATACGATAGTTTTTGATAAAACAGGAACGATTACAACCAATAAAAAATCGAATATTTCCTATGAGGGAAAACCTCTTTCTGAAGGCAATTTGATTCGAATAAAATCAGTACTTCGAGCATCTAATCATCCTTTAAGCAGAATGTTATATGACTTTTTACCAGATATGGAAAAGTTGAAAATTGACCATTTTGAAGAATTTACCGGCAAAGGAATTCAGGCAAAAGTAGAAGGTGATTTTATCAAAATAGGTTCGGCGAGTTTTGCTGGAAATTCGGAAGAGAATTCGGTATTACAAACTTCGGTTCACATCCAAATTGACGGCGAATATTACGGAAAATATGTTTTTAAAAATCAATATCGTGAAGGCTTAGAGCAACTTTTTAAAAACTTGAAAAACAATTACCAAATCAAAGTATTGTCAGGCGATAATGCGGGCGAAAGAGCGGCTTTAGAACAACTTTTACCCAACGGAACAGAGCTTGTTTTTAATCAAAAACCAGAACAAAAACTGGAATTTATCAAGCAATTACAGGATTCAGGAAAAAATGTGATGATGGTAGGCGATGGTTTGAATGATGCTGGAGCTTTGGCACAGAGTAATATAGGAATTTCTATTTCTGAAAATGTGAATGTTTTTTCACCTGCCTGCGATGCCATTTTAGAAGCCAGTCAATTTCAAAAACTAAACTATTTTTTAAAACTGTCAAAGAAAGCGATGTTAGTGATAAAAATGAGTTTTGTCCTGTCTTTACTTTATAATGTAGTAGGATTATCTTTTGCTATAACAGGCAATTTAGAGCCTCTGGTTGCAGCAATCATAATGCCTTTGAGTACCATAACCATTGTGAGTTTTGTCACGGTAATGAGTAATTATTATGCGAAGAAGTTGGGAGCAGGGAGTTAGAAGCTGGGAGATGGAAGATGGAAGTGAGTAAAATTTATTTTCCACCCTTTAGGGAGGGGGGAAGAAAAAGAAATTTAAGTCCAAAGCATGATAAATATCATATTTAATAAAGAAGGTCTAGAGTAATTTTGTTAACACAAATTTAAGGTATGAGTGTCATTTATTTATTAATCACCATTAGCATATTCGTTGCAGTTGGCTTTTTTATCGCTTTTGTTATTGCGGTAAAAAGTGGCCAGTATGACGACGATTATACACCCTCGGTCAGAATGCTTTTTGACGATGAGCTCAAAAAAGTTAAGAGTGAGGAGTTGAAAAAGTTAAGCGACTATAAGCAAACTTCTGACTCTTAATTCTTAACACTTTACGTATAACTTATAATCTTTTAATTTTAATATATGGAAATGCAGCAGTTTTATTACGACAACAAAATTGTTAAGAAGTTTATTTATGCTACCATTGTTTTTGGGGTAGTCGGCATGGCGGTCGGACTTTTATTAGCCTTCTTATTTTTATTCCCTAACCTGACTGATGGAGTTTCCTGGTTGAGTTTTGGTCGATTAAGACCTTTGCATACAAATGCTGTTATTTTTGCCTTTGTGGGTAATGCCATGTTTGCGGGGATTTATTATTCTTTGCAACGATTGTTAAAAGCAAGAATGTTTAGTGATTTTTTGAGTAATCTTAATTTTTGGGGTTGGCAATTAATTATTGTGGCTGCAGCAATTTCATTACCATTGGGCTACAGCACCTCTAAAGAATACGCCGAATTAGAATGGCCTATAGATATTGCAATTGCTTTGATTTGGGTTGTTTTTGGAATCAATATGATTGGAACAATTATCAAAAGAAGAGAACGCCATCTGTATGTTGCCATTTGGTTTTACCTCGCCACTTTTGTTACCGTAGCGGTATTGCATATTTTTAATAGTTTGGCTTTGCCTGTTTCTGCCATGAAAAGTTACTCTGTTTATGCAGGAGTTCAGGATGCTTTGGTACAATGGTGGTATGGACATAATGCGGTTGCTTTTTTCCTGACTACACCCTTTTTAGGAATGATGTATTATTTTATTCCAAAGGCTGCTAATCGTCCGGTGTATTCTTATCGCTTGTCTATTGTTCACTTTTGGTCTTTAATATTCTTATACATCTGGGCAGGACCTCACCATTTATTGTATTCTGCTTTGCCAAACTGGGCACAGAATTTAGGAGTGGTTTTCTCCATCATGTTGATTGCTCCGTCTTGGGGAGGAATGATAAACGGATTGTTGACGTTGCGTGGTGCTTGGGATAAAGTACGTACTGAACCAGTTTTGAAATTCTTTGTAGTGGCAATTACCGGTTACGGGATGGCCACTTTTGAAGGCCCAATGTTGTCTTTAAAGAATGTAAATGCTATAGCACATTTTACGGATTGGATTATTGCTCACGTTCACGTAGGAGCTTTGGCCTGGAACGGATTTATGGCTTTTGGTGTGATTTATTGGTTGATGCCCCGAATGACAAAAGGACCATTGTATTCTCTTAGATTAGCAAATGTTCACTTCTGGTTAGGTACTTTAGGAATCATTCTTTATACGTTACCCTTGTACGTTGCTGGTTTCCTGCAAGCGTCTATGTGGAAACAATTCAATCCTGATGGAACGTTGACTTATGGAAACTTCTTGGAAACGGTAACTCAAATTATGCCTATGTATTGGATGCGAGCGGCAGGAGGGACCTTATATATTATTGGAATGTTCATCTTAGTCTATAATATATATAAAACAGTTCGATTAAACGATGCTGTTGAAGACGAATTGGCCGAAGCTCCTGAATTACAAAAAATAAGCAGCGGAAGAATTAAAGGAGAGAAATTCCACCCTTGGTTAGAAAGAAAACCAATTCAATTGACCATTCTGGCTACCGTAGCTATTTTGATTGGAGGAATAATCCAAATTGTGCCTACCATTATGGTGAAATCAAATATTCCAACGATTTCAAGTGTAAAACCCTATACGCCATTAGAACTCGAAGGACGGGATTTATACATTCGTGAAGGTTGTGTGGGTTGTCACTCTCAAATGGTTCGTCCGTTTAGAAGTGAGGTGGAACGTTATGGGCCACAATCTAAAGCAGGAGAATTTGTTTACGATCACCCTTTTCTTTGGGGATCAAAACGTACAGGTCCTGATTTGTTAAGAGTGGGTGGGAAGTTCAATGATAATTGGCATTTTAACCACATGTGGTCGCCACAAAGTACTTCTGCCGGATCCATTATGCCAGGGTACAAATGGTTGTTTGACAACAAAGCTTTGGATATTTCAGACATCGAAGAAAAAATGAAAGTCATGAGAACCTTAGGGGTTCCTTATACCGAAGCCGAGATTGCTAATGCTCAAAAAGCAATAAAAAAACAGTCTCAAGAAATTGAAAACAATTTGCATTCAGATCCTGATTTTGTAAAAAGTTACGAAGAAAGTAAAAAGAAAGCAGCAGCCAGAGGTGAAGTATTTGTTCCAATGCAGGACAGAGAAATTGTAGCCTTAATTGCTTATATCCAAAGATTAGGAACTGATATTAAAGTGAAAAAATAGTTTATTATTTGAGGTGCTGAGAGGCTAAGGTTCTAAGTTACTAAGATTTGGTATTACAAAAAACTTAGAGCCTAAATTTCTCAGAATCTTAGAAACTTAAAAAGAAAAAAAATGTTTGAACAAATAAAACACAATATGGAAACTATCGCGGGAGTAGCGATATATCCAATACTATCGTTATTGATTTTCTTTTTCTTCTTTGTGGGATTAGGATTTTGGGTTTTCTTTTATAAGAAAGAGAAAATTAAGGAGTTGAGCGAAATTCCGTTGAATGATACCATAAAAGTAGAATAGTAAAACCATAGAAGATGAAAAAATTAATCCCAGCATATCTTAGAGTACCCGTACTTTTCTTTATCATTTTCGGAATGATAGAATATTTTATCGATTCTGGTGACCGACCTGCATTTATAAAATTCCCAATGGTTAATGTCATTCTATTGGTAGTTTTAGTGTTGTTAATTGCAATAGAAATCGTCATCAGTGCCGCTGATGCAATTGTGTACCAAATTTTACCGGAAGAAGAAAAAGCAAAATTAGCTGCTCAGGAAAATTTAAAATTAAAAGATAAAGTTTGGTTTAAAAACCTAATGAGCAAGTTAACCCGAACAGTTCCTATTGAAAATGAGGCTAGTTTGTTATTGAATCATGATTATGACGGTATCAAAGAATTAGACAATAATTTGCCGCCTTGGTGGGTCTATTCTTTCTATGCCTGTATTGTTTTTGCGGCTGTATATCTAGTTCGATTTGAGGTACTTGGAGCAGATAATCAGGAAATGGAACTGAAAAAAGAATTGGCTCAAGCCAAAATTGAAGTAGCCGAATACATGAAAAACGCTCCCGATTTGATGGATGAAAAAACGGTTACTCAATTGACGGATGCCCCCGATTTAGCGATTGGGAAAACACTTTTTGAAAATAATTGTGCAGCTTGTCATAGAGCCGATGGAGGAGGGCAAATTGGTCCTAACTTAACTGATGACAATTGGATTTTGGGTGGTGGAATCAAAAATATATTTCATACCATTTCTAATGGTGGTCGAGATGGAAAAGGGATGATCTCATGGAAAGGAACATTAAAACCGAAAGAAATTCAAAAAGTATCGAGTTATATTATGTCTTTAAGAGGAAGCAATCCTAAAGATGCCAAAGCTTCAGAAGGTGAAATTTGGGAGGAAGAAACTCCATCCGTTGTCGAAGTGAAATAAGTTCTAGAATGAATTAAACATTATTTTTCTTAAACCTTTAAGAAGTTAAGAACAATTAAGTTTTTAAAATATTAGCCTGTTTAAAATTCATCAAAATTAATTTTCCCATTCCGCCGCCGCGGATGTAATTTTGATGAATTTTCAAGAAATTTTCCACCCTTTAGGGACGGGGAAAAAGAAAATTTATTAAAAAAAATAAATTTAAACAGGCTCTTAATAAAACTAAATTTCTTAATGGTGAAAATCTAATGTTTTACAAATAAACACCAAACAAAATGTCAAAGTTAGCCGACGAAGCTTTTAGAGATACCATTGGAACGATTGACAATGAAGGAAAAAGGAAATTTATTTACCCAAAAAAACCTTCGGGCAAGTTTTATAAGTATAGAAAATGGATTAGTTATTTTCTATTATTGATTTTAATAGCCAATCCGTTTTTAAAAGTAAATGGAAATCAGTTCATGATGTTTAATATCATAGAACGTCGCTTTAATATTTTTGGTTTTCCATTTTGGCCTCAGGATTTTTATCTTTTTGTGCTTTTTATGATCATTGGAATAGTGTTTGTGATTTTGTTTACGGTAATTTTTGGACGTATTTTTTGTGGGTGGATTTGTCCACAAACGATATTCTTGGAAATGGTTTTTCGAAGAATTGAATATTGGATAGAAGGCGATAGGGGAGCTCAAATCCGTTTGGCAAAACAAGAATGGAATTCCGAAAAAATTAGAAAAAAAGCCTTGAAATGGACGGTGTTCTTGTTGATTTCTTTTGGCATAGCCAATGTATTTCTAGCTTATTTGATAGGAAGTGATGCTTTGTTTGAAATGATTGAGGATGGCCCAGTAAACCATCTGAAAACCTTAATTTCCTTATTCATTTTTACAGGAATCTTCTATTTTATTTTTGTTTGGTTTCGGGAGCAGGTTTGTATTATTGCTTGTCCGTACGGAAGGTTGCAAGGCGTACTTTTAGATAATAAATCGATTAATGTAGCCTATGATTTTGTTCGTGGTGAAAAAGAAGAAGGACGCGCTAAATTTAATAAAAAAGAAGATAGAGCACTAAGCGGAAAAGGCGATTGTATTGATTGCAAGCAATGTGTCAATGTATGTCCTACTGGAATTGATATTCGCAATGGAACTCAGCTAGAATGTGTCAATTGTACCGCTTGTATTGATGAATGTGATGCTATAATGGAAAGTGTTGGCTATCCCAAAGGCTTGATTCGATACGCATCTGAAGATGAAATTGAGAAAAAGGCTCCTTTTAAATTTACTGTCAGAATGAAAGGTTACACTGCCGTTTTAATCATTTTGATTGGAATTTTGATTGGTTTATTGTTTTTACGCACCGATGTGGAAGCCCTTATTTTACGATTACCAGGTCAGTTGTATCAACATAAAGGCGAAAATATCAGCAATGTGTTTACGTATAAAATTATCAATAAAACCAATGATGATTTAAATGCGATTCATTTTAAGTTAATTAGCATAAAAGGTAATTTAAACGTAGTAGGAAATCAAACGCTAAAAGTACCCAAACAAGAAATGACCAGCGGAACTATGTTTATTGAAATCAATAAGTATTTGTTAGAAAATGACAAAACCAAATTAAAAATAGAAGTTTACAACGGCGATAAAAAAATAGAGACCACGACTACGAGTTTCTTAAGCCCGAGAACTTTTGATTAATAAAAAAAGTAACATTATGAAGATCAATTGGGGAACTGGATTAGTAATTGCCATTGCATTGTTTATTAGTTTTATATTGTATTTTGTAATTAAAGTACAATCTAATGCTAAGTATGACAATGAGTTGGTAGTAGAAGAATATTACAAGCATGATGCTCGTTTTCAGGAAGAAATGGAACGCGTTCAAAACGCTCAGGATTTAAAACAAAAACCAGTCATAACTTTAACAAACCAAGGAATTACAATCGTTTTTCCAGAACCATTTGTTCCAAACCAAATTATAGGAAAGGTGTCTCTTTACCGACCGTCTAACAAAAAATTAGATTTCGATACTCCGATTTCGTTGTCTAATCCAACTTTGCTCATACCTAAATCAAAATTGGTAGGCGGTCAATGGGACATTAATATGGAATGGCAATACAATGGGAAAAAGTATTTGACTAAAGAATCTATTTATATTCGGTAAAAGTTAAGGGTTATGTGTTAAAGGTTATGTGTTAAGGGTTGTGAGTAAAGGGTTAGGTGTTGTGGTATGTTTTTCTGCCTTCTAATTTTCTGTATTATAATCTCTAATTCCTAACTCCTAACTCCTAACTTCCCACCTCTAACCTCTAACCTCTAACTTCTAACTTCAAATAATGCTCTACACCGCTTTACTATTCGGATTCATAAGTAGCTTTCACTGCATCGGAATGTGCGGTGCTATTGCTATGATGTTGCCAGTAGATAGAAGCAATCCTACCAAAAAAGTAACGCAAATTATTACCTATCATTTAGGACGAATAACAGCCTATGCTACAATTGGTTTTATTTTTGGTTTGCTGGGCAAAGGATTTTTTATGGCTGGAATACAGCAAAAGTTATCCATTATTATTGGAATATTGATGATTGTTGCGATTGTAATTCCAGAGAAAGTATTTGCTCAATATAATTTTTCAAAGCCTATTTTTAGATTGATTTCAAGAATGAAACAAGTTTTAGGAAGTCAATTCAAAAAGAAGTCCTATCAATCGCTTTTTACAATTGGATTGTTGAATGGTTTTTTACCCTGCGGAATGGTGTATGTTGCCTTATTTGGAGCCATTGCAATGCAAAGTACGAGTTTAGGTGTTTTGTATATGGTTTTATTTGGATTAGGAACTATTCCATTAATGAGTAGTGTGGTGTATATCAATTCGATGTTAACGCTTTCCATGCGTAACAAAATACAAAAAACAATTCCTTATGTAGTGGTTTTAATAGGAGTGTTGTTTATCCTGAGAGGATTAGGACTCGGAATTCCTTATGTTTCTCCCACTACGATGAGTTTATTTGTTCAGGAAAATCCTAATTGTCATTAGGTAATTTTAGTTTTAAGTAGTAGAAAAAGCTGTTTTGCATATTGTGAAACAGCTTTTTTGAGTTTGGCATAAAATAGTCAATGAGTAAAAAATTTTAACCCAAATTTTGTTGTTCGAATTTAGGAGACTTTGTTCTCGGGAGCTTTTATCGCAAACTTGTCATGCTGACGAAGGAAGCATCTACGCCAGTAATTCGACAAAGCATGTGTTATTTTGTAGAGTGTTTTTTATTGATTATTTGCTCATCGTTGTGGGCACAGAATGCAATTCTGCGCTAACGTTTGCGTATATCCGAGAATCTGGTTCTTGTTACTCCTCGTTTGTCGGTATGTGTTTTTCTTTACAATAAGTTTCTACTTCCGTGTCGTTAGCAAAGTAACTATCGCAAAACTCATTAAGTTCTTTTTCTGCACCTGAAATATATTTTTCGCTTGCTGTCATTAATTTTTCTGTCTGTTCAATGAACTTTTCAAACTCTTTATTCATTTTGCAAAGTTTGTCAATAGTTTTAAAGTCTAAATCACGAAATACTGATGGATAAAGAACTTTACTTTGATATGGATTTGCATTAAGCTCAATGATTCCAATTCCAAATGATTGACTTAGTCTAGCCATTTCTTCGTTTAAACTGTCGCTAAATTCAAATGCTACTAAATAACCATAATTCGCCCAACTTGAATTTGAAACTGCTTGAAAAAATGCTTTTTTAAGTTCGCTGTCGCTGTTTATTTCTCTTTTTAACTCGTAAGAGCTTAACTTAAAAGTGTCAACACGATTTATAGATTTTAAAAAATTTTGACTGACTTTTGTCTGCAAATTCAAGAGCTTAATTCCTACCATATCAGGATGTGTCCAAATTTGGTTACTATCTTTTCCGTTTGATTGTTCGTGAAAAATAGTCTTTGAGTAAGTATCTGTATTCTTTAAGTAACTGCTTAAAAGTTTATGTAAATCTCTTTCGTCATAAGTCTTTGACTTATTTATTTTGGTAGGTTTTAATATTTCAATTTCGATGTCTCCACTCAAAATTTCGATACCGATATTTTGTTCGTTTTTTGTCAAGTAGTAGGAATATGTTCCGCCGTCTTGTTTAATTCGTTTTACTCTAGTGTCGCCATTACGAATGAAGCCGCCAAGAACTGCTGAAATTGTCGAACCTGGTGTTTTTGCGACACCAAAGTCATAATAGTTTTTATCAACGATATGATTGAGAACCACTAAATAATTGGTGATGTCGTTAATATCTTCTAAACTTTTTAATACGGCTTCTTTTAATGTCATTGTTTTTTAGTTTTTTGTTTTGCAGTTTGGTCTTCTTACGATTGGCTATAACTCATTTATAGGTCTAACAAAATCAGTCCTAGCACCATTAAATTGGGTGATTTTATCTGATAAAAGCCCAGCGCTTATTCTTTTTTCAAATATAGAAAATAATACTTACAAAGTGGAGTTTTAATTTTTGTGCTTATTTATGCTGTTTTTACGCTAAGTCCAATAAAATAAGGCGTCCGAAGTAAAAAAGATGCCCTCCCGCGGTCTTCGGACTCCCTCCCGCAAGCTTCGGATAGCCATTTATATACTTCGGACAGCCTGATACGGTCTTCCGTGTCCTTATTACAAGCTTCCATTACATTGCTGTATGTTTCGGACTGGTTTTTACATTCAACTCAGTGTTGGTTGCTGTCTTAGAACCCTATTAGAGCTTAAAACTCTAACAGGGTTGATTGTAAATGGGTTGATTGTAAAAAAAGCTTTAGCTTAATCTTGATTTAGATTTTGGCTAAAGCCTTTTGGAAGCTTTAATTTGTAAACGGGCTAAAGCCCGTTCCAATTGATACTTTTAAGATTGATTACTAATTTAACCCTTACAAAGTTTAAAACTCTAACAGGGTTGATTGTAAAGATGTGTCCTATCTCTTTTACTGTTTCCACACCAAAACATCGGCAGTTTTCATGGATTTTGTTCCAATGATAATTTCAGCGTTCGCAGGAAGTTTCATTTCATATATTTTATCCGAATAGTTGACTGCAATCCCAAAACCATCACGGTATTCTACTAGTATTCCTTCTGGATAATTTTCAATAGGGATATTTTGTTGTTGGTACAATTTAGTTAAAACTTGTTTTTCTAAATCCCCTTTTTTAGAATCTACACCAATATAAGTTACAGTTCCTTTACCTAATTTACGCGAAGTTACAGCCGCAGTTCCAGCATAGAAATCGCCTTGATAGGTTCCCCAGATTTCGGTTCCTTTGTTTGGTTTTAATAAATCACCCCAAGATGTCCATTCAAAATCCTGATTGTTGAATTTAATTTTGTCTGGTGATTGTGGCATCAATAAATCATAGGATTCAATTTCGGAACCAATTAATTTCCAAATCGGTTCATAGAATTTAGTTTCCCAAAGATGCCCTTTGCGATTTTGAATTCCTGAACGGCAGCTCAATACTAAGTTTCCTCCATTTTGAGCATAGCCAGTCAATTTGTCAATCATTTGTTGATCGATCATTTGGTAAGCAGGGACAATTAGTACGGGATATTGATTAAAATCAGTCGAATCACGAACAAAATCCACTGGTGCACCAAAGGATTTCGTTGCTTTGTAATATTTTAAAAAATGGTTTTCAGTATTCCATTGGTTCGTTTGTTTGTTCAGTTCAATTCCCATTACATTATCGGTATTGAACAGAATTCCCGTTTTGCGTTGCAAATATTCCTTAGGTAATTGGGCTTTGGAATTTTGTTTTTTTCGCAACGTATTGACGTCTTTGATAAATTGACTGAATTCAAGTCCGCCAGTTGTAGGAGTAACTCCATCAGGACCTACAATTCCGTAGTGAAATTGTTCGTAACCGTACAATGGCGCACGGTAGCGATACGTACAGGTAAATTTACTTCCACCTGCAAAAACATGCCACAACCAAAGTCTCATGGCTCCCGGTAAAGGTTGCGGATTAATACTTCCCCAGTTTACTTGTCCAGGTTGTAGTTCCATAACACCATAAGCTTCTTTCATTGGACGGAAAAAGTCATTTGCCATAGCAATTCTGGAATATTCACCTACGCGGTAGCCTTTTGGTCCAATGCCTAAATCGCTACCATAAACCATATAGCGAGTGTAAGAAACAAAGTCTAATTCTTTACTTGCTCCTACATAACCCACATCGTACATTGGAATGTAATTAGAAGTCACCCATTGATTTGGGTTTGAATATTTACGAATTTCTTTAGTTTGTTCGTCTAAGAAAGTGGCAGTTTCATTATCAGCAAAACGATAATGATCCAATTGAGCATGCAAATTCATTCCCCAAAGCGAATGCAACGGAATATTAATTTCGTCAAAATTACTGTATGTACCACTCCAGAAACTGTTTCCCCAAGCTTCGTTAAGTGTTTCGATAGTTTTGTATTTTTCTTTTAACCAATCACGGAATCGTTGTGGGGCATCTTTTCCATAATCTAAGAATCGACGCGGTTCATTGTCTATTTGCCAACCCATTACATTTTTATCATTACCATATCTTTTAGCTAATTCAGCAATCATTTTCATCGAATACGTTCGGTAGTAATTACTAGAAAAAGTAGCGTGTTGACGTGTTCCATGATCCATTTTAGAACCATCTTCCATAGTGGCTAAAACTTCAGGATGCTTGCGAACCAACCAAACTGGAGGCGTAGCAGTAGAAGTACAAAGAATTACTTTGAGATTGTATTTTTTAGCCAGTTCTAAGGATTTGTCGAGCCATTTAAAATCGTATTTGCCTTCTTCAGGTTCGAGTTGTGCCCAAGCAAATTCGCCAAAATGAGTAAATTCAAATCCCATTTTTTCCATATTTTGAAAATCGCGCTCCCATTGTGCAGGATCCCAATGTTCGGGATAATAATAAACTCCAACAGTGGTTAAGTCTTTAGATGGAAAAAATCGCTCTATTTTTTGAGCAAAAGTTGCTGTGCTAAATAAGAGTAACAATGCCAGAAAGCATTGAGTAGTTTTTAGGTTCATAATAAAATGGTTGGTAAATAGTAATTACAAATCTAAGTTTTTTTAGTTATAAAGTGTGATTTACTCACTTAATTGTCAGGGTACTCACATTTAAAATTTTTAGCCACGAATTGCACCAATTGTCACTAATTTTTACCAGAATTTAAATCGAATTTCACTAATTCTATCAATTTTAATGATTCGTGTAAATAATAAACAAGTAATAATTTGTGTTTTTTTGTGTAATTGCTTCGCCTATTCGCTTTCGCTCGGGTCGTGGCTAAAAATTTTAAAAGTGAATGTCGTGCTTCATGGTGTAAACAGAAAAATCTTTATAAAGTGCTGATCGGCTAGCCATTTGTCTTAAACCAATTCGACCTTCCAGTAGTGAAGGCTGATTTTTAAGACTCCAACAGAAAAGTTTTGAGGTGTTTTTTCCAATTACTTTAAAATAGAGTTTTTCACTGGTTTTGATCACTGTAATTGTATAGTTTTCTTCCGTTTTAAAAAGTCCTGTTTCAAAAAAAGGATTCGGAATTTCAGTTGTAGTATTAAAATTTTGTCCTGAAATTACAGGATATTGACGTACTCTGATGTAATCTTTTTTGCTGTCGTTATTGTCGTTTTCGAAGGAAGCATAACTAATATGCAAGGCTTTCATATTCGAAAAATAGGTTTTCATTGCTGGAATTTCTCTTAAAGGATTCCACTTCGAAATATCCTCAACATAAGGCGCAACGCCTATACCTGTTGCCTGAAGGTATAAAATAATTGCCCATTTAGTAGCGGAATCTTTTCGGGTAAAGTTGTATTCTATTTTTAGATTTCCTTTAAATGATTTTTTTGTCCATAATACAGCATGGTCTGTATCCGTTCCTGCTTTTGCTCCAGCATGAAAGAGCATTCCTGCTTTGGTATTTTTAATATTGGCTTGAAGTCCGTCCAGAAACCATTTGGTTTGCCAATTTTTTGTGCCGCTATCCTGAAATTGTAATTGCCATTGCTTGGATTTATTGAGAATTTCAAATTCTTTATCATCCGCATTTTGAGCATGTATCGATACAGATAACAATAAAATCAGAATAAGAAATGGCTTCAAGTTCATGTTTAGTGTTTTTTAGAACTTTAATTTTCAACACATTTTAGATTGTTGATGAAGAAAGTTTCGGGCTGATAGGTTTTTCCGTTTAATTCCGAAACCAATTCTTTTTTGATGACATAATCTTCAATATCAGTTAAATATTTTATTCTCATTAAAGAAAGTGGAGAGTTTTTCAAGTCTTCCATTGTACCTTTCATGAACATGAAATTCCCAACGATTATGCGGTTATCAAAACCATTTTCGTCCCTAATCATACTGCCACAATATTCCATGTTAGTATGAACCAGCGTAATTACTTTTCCGTTATTCAATTGCAAATAAAGTCTAGAGTTTTTGTCAAAACATTTGGCTTTAATAAAACCTTTACTTTTTTGAATAAGCTGTACATTTAGAGTAGGCGTTCCATCAGTTAAAGATAAGGTGTAGAAAATATAACTTGAAGTTCCTGCAAAATTTTTCTCTGAAATAAGGTATTCATTTGTTAGTTTGTATGTTCCTATGGAGTCTGTTATGTTAGTAGCATATTCGCAAGGTGTTTGTGCAAATGAATTTAAAGACAGGAAGAAAAAGGCAGTAAGTAATAGTTGTTTCATTATTATTTTATTTTGGCGCAAATTAATACAATTTTGTTATTGTTTTCATCTGTTGAAAAAAAAGAATATAAATTTCCACCGTCTTTAATTTTCCATTTTTTCCGAATGTTTTCTACTGTTTCAGGAAAATTACGAGTAGTGATATTGAATTGTTTACCGCTCATTTGGTTCTTCATTTCCGTTTTATGGTATGGAAAATAAGCTGTAATTTCGAAAATTCGCCCTGGAAAAGCGATGATTTCATCAGCGGTGTACAAATGCGAATGCTTGTGTAATTTACTAATGTTGTAATTGACGGATACTTCATCAAAACCGCCTGATTTCATCACGGCGCTGTTGGGTTCGTACAAATATTTTTTTGGTAAACTATAATTCGGAACTACGGATTCCTGGTTCATTAAAAACTCAAAAACATCAATAGTTCCTTTGTTGATATTTACTGTTTTTAAAGTGATTTCGCCCGAATAGTCTTTGTGTAATTCCCATAAAAGTTCTTTTACTTCATTTTCTAAAGCTACAATATGAATGGCTTTTACGTTTTTTAATTCGGATAATCCAGCTGAAAGATCTAATAATGGTGCGGTTTTAATTAAGATAGCATTGGTGTTTTCAAAATAAAAATCTAGATTTTCGGGAACATTTGGTAAACAGTCCTTCAGCATAAAAACTTTGCCTTTGGCGTCATTTCGTCTCGAAGGATCAATGTAAATCCAATCCCATTTTCGATTCAGAGTTTTTAAAGTTTCAAAACTATCACCTGCATAGCATTCGATGTTTTTAACATTGAGTTGTTCGAAATTGTGCTTGACAATAGCCGAAAGTTCAGGATTGATTTCACAGTGTGCTACCGATTTGATTTTGGTTGCAAAAAAATAATCGTCTACGCCAAAACCACCTGTAAGATCAATTAACGATTCACCTGAAATAATGCTGGATTTGTAAAGAGCTGTTTTTTCAGAAGAAGTTTGTTCAACTGAAATCTTACTCGGATAAATGATATTTTTAGTGTTAAACCAAGTAGGTAGTTTGTTTTCAGCTTTTGATTTTGCTGTAATTTGATTTAAAATAACAGCAAAATCAATGTCTGGAAAAGGATTTTTTTGAAACGCTAATTTTGCAACATCAGTGTTGAGATTGGCGTTTAT
The DNA here is from genome assembly GCF_041729725.1 of Flavobacterium zubiriense. NCBI lineage: Bacteria > Pseudomonadati > Bacteroidota > Flavobacteriia > Flavobacteriales > Flavobacteriaceae > Flavobacterium > Flavobacterium zubiriense. Next base: position 21,114 of record NZ_JBCFQL010000006.1, read on the forward strand.
AAATTGTTGTGTTTCTGTTTTTAAAATTGCTGAAGTCAACTTAAATTCCTCTTGTTAATACTTTTACTACGGGATTTTCTGGAAAAAATTCTTTTGCAACCACTTTAATAATGGTGTAAAGAGGCACTGCTACGATCATTCCTAGTACACCAAAAAGGAAACCACTCGCCAAAATTATGATGAATATCTCCAATGGATGAGAATTTACACTGTTAGAAAAAATCAACGGTGTGGTAATATTGTTATCAATTATTTGCGCAACAGAATATCCAATCAACACATATAAAGTTGTGGATAACATATCGCCCTGAGATTGCGGATCCAAATGACCTAGTAGGGTTAAAACAGCCACTAATACAGTCGCAATTAGTGGACCGATGTAAGGTATGATGTTCAGTAATGCAGTTATAAAAGCAATAATAAGTGCGTTTTGAACTCCAAAAATAAGCAGTACAATTAAATATAAAACAAACAAAATGGTTATTTGTCCAATCAAACCAATAAAATATCGGCTCAACAAGTGATTGATTTTTCTAAAAGAATTTAGGATTTTGTCTTCGTGTTCAGCAGGTAATATTTTTTTAGCATTTATGGTAAAAAGTTTTTTGTCTTTTAAGAAAAAGAAAGAGATGAAAATGATAGAACCAATTGCCATTCCTATGTTTCCAAGGGTTCCTAAAAAGGAGTTGAGGAAATTAGGGATGAAATTCAAATTGACTTTTGAAGCAATATTAGATTCTTTTAGTAAGTTTCTAGTATCTATATTACGTTCTGAAAGGTAATTGTTTAATTGCTCAGCAAGTAGCGTCAGGTCTTTTTGCAGTTTTTCGGTGTCTAACAGTGACAAATTTTCACTCTGAGAAATAATTAGAGGTACAAACATCATTATGAAACCGGCTAATAATAAAATGAAGAATACCATAGTCACTAAAACAGCTGCAATGTGGTTGAATTTCAATTTTGTTTCTAAAAAGCGGACAATTGGATTTCCAATCATAGTTACAATTAATGCGATAAAAAGAAAATAAATAACAGGCTGAATCAGATATAAAATGTAAAGTAGCAGTGCTGCTCCCGCTGTTATTATCAAAGCACGTAGAATTCCGTTACCAATGGTTTTAGATGTTATCATAATTGTGTTTTAGTTTATAAAGATAAAAAAATATCATATCAATTTTGAGGTAAATTCATATAAAGCAATACTTGCAGCCTGTACCACATTCATGCTGCTGTTTTTTCCAAACATATTAATGTGTACCATTTGATTTGAAATAGTCAAAAGTTCATCGCTTATTCCGTTGATTTCGTTACCAATAACAAGCGCTATTTTTTTATCAGAAGGCAATTCGACTTCTTTTAATGGCTTGCTGGTTGAGGCAATTTCTAATGCAATTATTTCGTAATTATGCTGTTGTAAATAAGCAATTAAGTCGTTGTTTTCTTCAATTACTGAATGTGCAACGTGCAAATGAGTGCTTCTGGACGTTTTGTTTATTTTTCTAGGATTTAGCGGAATATCCTTTCCTGTAAAAATAATTTTTTCAATTCCAAAGGCTTCTCCAATTCGAAATAAGGAACCAATATTTTGCTGAAAATAAATATGATCGCAAACTAAAGTAATAGGAAAAGTAGTTGGTTCAAACTGATTTTCTTCGTGTTTTAATTGCACTTGAATTTAGTTTTTAAAGATGTAATTAATAATATTGGCACCCATTTTCAATGCTTTTTCACGTACAACAATAGGATCATTATGTACTTCGGCATCTTCCCAGCCATCACCTAAATCAGATTCAAAAGTATAAAAGAGCACTAATCTATTGTCAATAAAAATGCCTAAAGCTTGTGGGCGTTTGCCTTCATGTTCATGAATTTTAGGCAATCCATTAGCAAAAAGATACGGTTTTTGAAAAATAGCGTGAGTAGCAGGAATTTCGACCAATTCCTTATTTGGAAATATTTTTTTTATTTCTTTTCTAATGTATTCATCCATTCCGTAATTATCATCAATATGTAAAAAACCACCGGCTTTTAAATATTTTTGAAGATTAACCACTTCCGATTCACTAAAAACTACATTTCCGTGTCCCGTCATGTGAATAAAAGGGTAAGAAAATAAATCAGGGTTATTCAGTTCTACCGTTGCTGGTTTTGGATTAATTGTGGTATTGATATTGCTGTTGCAAAAACGAATCAAATTAGGTAGAGCAGTAGGATTAGCATACCAATCGCCACCACCGCTGTATTTTACCACCGCAATTTCCTGGGAAAAAGCAGTGAAAGAGATTAATAGTAAAATAAAATATATTCTTTTCATTTTTTAGTCCTTAGTGGTTAGTCCTTAGTACCTAGTTGTTAGTCATTGCGAGGAACGAAGCAATCTTACTACATTTTTTGATTCAGTTCATTTTATATCAATTTTATAATCAGTAATTTACTTGTGTTAGTGTGATTGCCACGCTATCGCTCGCAATGACTTATTCATTAAAAAACACCACACTATGACAGGCAACAATAGCAGCTGTTTCGGTTCTTAATCTGGTGTTACCTAAAGAAACTGGGATGAAATTATTTTCTAAAGCCAATTCGATTTCTTTAACCGAAAAATCACCTTCAGGACCGATAAGGAACGTAATGTCTTCGTTAGTTTTTAAAACTGATTTTAATGTTTTTTTATCGGTTTCTTCACAATGGGCAATTAATAAAGTACCGTTATTTTTTTGGTTCACAAATTCTTTAAAAGTAACCGCTTCGTTCAGTTTAGGAAGATACACTTCATTGGATTGCTTTAATGCCGATAAGATAATTTTGTCAAAACGTTCTTTGTTGATTACCTTTCTTTCAGAACGATCACAAATGATGGGTGTGATTTCTTGAATACCAATTTCAGTAGCTTTTTCTAAAAACCATTCGTAGCGGTCGTTCATCTTTGTTGGAGCAACAGCCAGATGCAAATGAAATTTTGATGCTGCTTTCTTTTCGAATGAATTGATTTTTACCGTGCATTTGTTGTCAGATGCTAAGGTGATTTCGCATTCGAATAAAAAACCCAATCCATTGGTTACAAATAAAATATCGCCGTCTCTTTTTCGTAAAACTTTGATAATGTGTTTGCTTTCTTCTTTGTCAAAGAAAAAGTTTTCAGTTTGTTCGTCAATATTTGGATTGTAAAATAATTGCATAGTTTAGAATTGAATTCGCGCTTTAGAAACTACTGAAGCGTTTTCGAAATGTTGAGATAAGAATTTTTGATAACCTACAATTCCAATCATTGCAGCATTATCGGTTGTGTATTCAAATTTTGGAACAAAGGTTTTCCAACCGTATTTTTGTTCGGCATCTTTTAGAGTTTGCCTAATGCCTGAGTTTGCCGAAACACCTCCGCCAATGGCTATTTGTTTAATTCCAGTTTCCTGAACGGCTAATTTTAATTTATCCATTAAAATTTGAATGATGGTATATTGTATCGAAGCACAAATATCGTTGATATTCTTATCGATAAAATCTGGGTTTTCTATTTTTTTCTTTTGGATAAAATACAAAATAGCAGTTTTTAATCCCGAAAAACTAAAATCCAATCCAGGCACTTTTGGTTTGGTAAATGGAAAAGCTTTTGGATTCCCTAATTGGGCATATTTGTCAACTAAAGGACCACCAGGATAAGGAAGACCTAGAATTTTAGCACTTTTATCAAAAGCTTCACCCACAGCATCATCGGTAGTTTCTCCTATGATAGTCATATCAAAAAAGTCGTTGACTTTTACTATTTGTGTGTGTCCGCCGCTAATGGTTAAGGCTAAAAATGGAAATTCGGGTTTTTCAAAACCTTCTTCGTCAATAAAATGTGCTAAAATGTGGGCGTGCATGTGGTTGACAGCGATAAGCGGAATTCCTAAAGCCAAAGCCATCGATTTTGCAAAAGAACTTCCCACCAGCAAGGAACCCATTAATCCTGGACCTTGCGTAAAAGCAATGGCTGAAAGTTGTTCTTTTTTGATATTTGCTTTTTTTAAAGCAGCATCAATTACGGGCACAATATTTTGCTGATGTGCTCTAGAAGCTAATTCTGGAACTACTCCTCCATATTGAGTATGAATTAGTTGATTTGCTACAACATTTGACAGTACTTTGTCGTTACATAAAACTGCAGCTGCAGTGTCGTCACAGGAACTTTCGATAGCAAGAATAAAAACCTCGGGATTTAGCATAAATAGGCACAAATTTTGAATTATTTATAGAAACCGATTTAATTTTTTTTAATTTTACGGCGCAGCCAAAATTAAAGAATTTTTATTAAAGGATTCGCTCTTTCCTTGGGCAAAATAATATTTCATAAATAAATAATAAAGTATATCAAAAAAGCGATTAAAATAACTTCGAGTATAATTCTTGGGCTCATCATCTTGTTGTTGATGCTTGGTATCGCTTTAACACTACCAACAGTTCAAACTAAAGTGGCTAAGTATTTAATGAATCGTATTAATAGTGATTTTAATACTCATATTGCTATTGATAAAGTTAAGCTTTCGATTTTTGGTGGGGTTAAAATTCAAAATGTATTAATTCTAGATCACCACAAGGATACTTTGATTTATTCGAAAATAGTAAATACAAGTATTTTTGATGTCAATTCTTTACTCGAAGGAGGTAATTTGTTGTTTAAAAAAATTAGTTTAGATGGTGTTGTTTTTGATATGAAAACCTACAAAAATGAGAAGAAAACCAACATGGACGTTTTTATTGCTGCGTTTGATTCAGGAAAGCCACCTTCAGCGAAACATTTTCTTTTAAAATCAGATAAGGCGTTTATTAACAATGGACGTTTTAGATTGTTTGACGAAAACAAACCTAATCCAAAAGATGTTGATTTTAAAAATATTAATACCGAATTGACTGATTTCAAACTCTACGGGCCTGATGTTAATACCATAATTAATAAATTATCTTTTTTAGATCACAGAGGTTTATTTGTAGAAAAATTAAGTACTGTTTTTAGTTATTCCAAGAAAAAAATACAAATGGAAGATCTAGAAATAGAAACTCCCGAATCTAAAATAAAAGCAGAGGTAAAGCTAACTTATCAGATAGAAGATTTTGTCCATTTTAATGACAAAGTTAAGTTTGATGTCAAGATTAATTCGGCTTCGATAGCAACAAATGATATTCGGTATTTTTATAAAGAATTAGGTATCAATCAGTTTTTTTATATCAATAAAGCCGATATTAAAGGAACTTTAAATGATTTATACATCTACAATTTAGGTCTTGTAGATTCTAGAAAATCACGTATTGATGGTGCTATTAATTTTAAAAATATTTTTGGAAAAAAAGATCAACACTTTTACATGGATGGCGATTTTACTAGAATCAATACGAGTTATGATAATTTAGTAATGCTACTTCCAAATGTTCTGGGCAAAAAATTACCTATTGAATTAAAAACCTTAGGTAATGTTTTTATGGAAGGAACGGCTCAACTTAGTCCAACTGCTCTGGATGCGGTTTTGAATATGAACTCAGAAATAGGTAGAGTTCAGGCAGTTGTTTCGATGACTAATATTGATTTTATTGACAAAGCCGCTTATACTGGAAATGTTGTTTTTGAAAATTTTGATGTGGGTACTTTTTTAAATCGTAAAGATTTAGGAAAAGTAACTATGGATATTGATGTAGATGGTAAAGGATTTACAGAGAAGTTTTTGAATACAGAATTAAAAGGTATAGTTAGTAAAATAGATTACAATACCTATACTTACAATAATATAACGGTTAATGGTAATTTTAAGTTGCCGTATTACAAAGGACAAATTTCAGTAGCTGATCCTAATTTAGCAATGGAATTTGATGGTTTGTTAGATTTAAGTGCTAAGGAAAATAAGTATGATTTTCACGTGAATGTAGATCATGCTAATTTAACCAAATTAAAAATTGTAAAAGATACTGTCTCTAATTTTAAAGGAGATGTTGTGGTACAACTTACTGGAAATACCATTGAAAATTTACAGGGAAATGTTTACATCAAAGAAACATCCTATCAAAATGTAAAAGACACTTATATTTTTGACGACTTCAATGTCAATTCTACTTTTGATGCCAATGGAATTCGAACCATAACTATTAACTCTCCTGATATTGTTGATGGAAAAGTAGTAGGGCGTTTTCAGTTTAGTCAGCTGGGTAAATTGGCAAGAAACTCTATGGGAAGTTTGTACACTAATTTTAAGCCGGAAAAAGTTAATAAAGGGCAGTTTTTACAATTCAATTTTACTATCTACAGTAAGATTGTTGAAATTTTATATCCTGAAATTGAATTAGCTACTAATACAGTTTTGAGAGGCAACATCAAATCGGATAATCAGGAATTTAAGATGAATTTTAATTCGCCTAATATAAAATATGCTAAAAATAGCTTTGATAATATTAGAGTAGCGATTGATAATAAAAATCCATTGTATAATGCTTATGTCGAATTAGATAGTATTAAAACACCTTATTATAAAGTGCGCGATTTTAGTTTGATTAATATTACAACTAAGGACACTTTGCTGTTTCGTTCAGAGTTTAAAGGAGGCGAAAAAGGAGAAGATTTTTTTACTTTGAACTTATATCATACCATTGATGAGGATAATAATAACGTGTTGGGTATTAGTAAATCGGAGATGAAATTCAAAGAAAATTTTTGGTACTTGAATGCAAAAGATACTCCAGATAATAAAATAGTTTTTGATAAATCGCTCAAAAATTTCAATTTTGATGATATTATTTTGTCTCATAAAGAGCAGTCAGTTTCACTTCGAGGTACCATAAATGAAAACTCTAAAAAAGATTTAGAACTCAGTTTCAACAATGTCGATTTATATAAAATTACACCTTCAAATAATAAGTTTGTTTTTAACGGGAATTTAAATGGTTCTGTTCATTTTAAACAAAACAATCAAATGTTTAAACCTATAGCTTCTTTAGTTGTCGATAAATTGAATATTAATAACACTGATTTAGGTATATTGAAATTCAATATTGAAGGAGATGAAAACCTGGAAAAATTCACTATTAATTCGTATTTAGAAAATGAAAGCATAGAATCCAGCGCTAGCGAACAGGGTAACCAATCGTTGAGCGCTAATGGAAGTTTTGAAATTGTAAACAAGAAAACGATTTTAGATTTAAAAGTAAAATTAGATCGATTTAATCTTGGTATTTTGAGTCCATTAGGAGGGAATGTTTTGTCTAATATTAGAGGTCAAGTTACAGGAAATTCTATAGTAACAGGAGATGTTAATAAACCCAAAATAAGTGGACGCTTGTTTGTTGATAAAGCAGGAATAACTGTTCCCTATTTGAATGTTGATTATCAATTAAGCGATCGTTCAATAGTGGATTTAGTTGATGAGACGTTTTTGTTTCGAAATAATACTATTACTGATTCAAAATTCAATACTAAAGGCGTATTAAGCGGAAGTGTAGAACATAATAATTTTACGGATTGGAAATTAGATTTTAATATAAATTCCAAAAGACTTGTCGTCTTAGATACTAAGGATGCAGAGGATGCAGCTTATTATGGAACGGCATTTATTAATGGAAATGCTTCTATAAAAGGTCCTGTAAGTGGTTTGTTTATTAAAATAGTGGCAAAATCAGAAGAAGGAACAGATGTTAAAATCCCAATTAATTATGCCGAAAGCGTAGGTGAAAATTCATTTATTCATTTTTTAACTCCCAAAGAAAAGTTCAATAAACAAATGGGGATTGTAGAGAATAACCGGAAATACAACGGACTTGAATTAGAATTTGATTTGGATATTACACCTGAAGCAGAAGTTGAAGTGATTTTAGATCGTAATTCAGGTCATGGAATGAAAGGAAAAGGATATGGATCACTTTTGTTTAAAATTAATACTTTAGGAAGATTTAATATGTGGGGTGATTTTCAGGCTTATGAAGGAACTTATAATTTTAAATATGGTGGGTTGATAGATAAAAAGTTTGATGTTAAAAAAGGGGGGTCGATTACTTGGGAAGGAAATCCTATGCGTGCTCAGCTGAATTTGCAAGCGGTCTATAAAACTATTGCTAATCCTGCGGTTTTATTAGATAATTCATCGTTTAATAGAAAAGTGCCTGTTGATGTAATCATTGGTATTCAAGGAGATTTAGCAAGTCCAGAACCTAATTTTAATATAGAGTTCCCAACAGTAAGTAATGTTTTAAAATCTGAGATTCAGTATAAATTATACGATAAGGATGTTAGACAAACTCAAGCTTTGTATCTCCTTTCATCTGGAGGTTTTTTAAGTCCAGAAGGAGTAAATCAATCTGATTTTTCAGGAAGTTTATTTGAAACAGCTTCTAGTTTATTAGGTGATATATTAAAAACTGATAGCGATAAAATTAAGGTAGGACTTAATTATGTTTCACCTGATAGAAGAATTGGTAGGGAGACAGATGGTAGAGTAGTGGCCACAATTTCTTCTAAAATAAATGAACGAATTTCTATTAATGGAAAAGTAGGAGTCCCTTTTGGAGGAATTAATGAGTCGGCAGTTGTGGGAGATTTAGAGGTACAATACCGAGTAAATCAGGACGGAACAATGAATTTAAGGTTGTTTAATAGAGAAAACGATATTAATTACATTGGGCAAGGAATTGGTTACACACAAGGATTGGGTTTGACCTATGAAGTTGATTTTGATACTTTTAGTGAATTGGTTAATAAAATTTTTAAAAAGTATAATATTCGAAAAACCAGCAATACCAATGAGTATTTTGATGACTCTAACGTAACGCCTGAATATATTAATTTCAATAATGAAAAAACCCCTAAAAAAAAGGATTCAAAGAATAATTCTGAGGCAGTAAAGACAGATGAAGAGTGATGTTTTAAGGTATGTAATGTCTGGAGTATTTTAGAAAATAATTTTTTGCAAAAAAAAGTTAAATAAATATCATTAATAAGTTATTCTTAATTTAAATCTCAAAAAATAGATTTCTGTTAAAAAAAAACAAGCTTTTTTTGTTTTTTTTAAAACTTATTAACGAAAACGTTTGAATTTAAAGGGATTAGTTAAAATATCAAAATAGAAGCGGTTTAAGTAATTTATGTTTCTTAAATTTACACTTTAATACTTTAAATAATGCAGAAAACAATAAAAAAAATTGGGGTTCTTACCTCTGGTGGAGATTCACCAGGAATGAATGCCGCAATACGATCAGTTGTTCGAACTTGTGCTTATCATAATATAGAATGTGTTGGGATTTATAGAGGATACCAAGGAATGATTGAAGGTGACTTCGAAGAAATGGGACCTCGAAGTGTAAATAACATCATTAATAAAGGAGGAACAATTTTAAAATCGGCACGTTCAGCTGAATTTAGAACCCCTGAAGGAAGAAAAAAAGCTTATGATAACTTAGTAAAAGAAGGAATCGATGCTTTTGTTGTTATTGGTGGAGATGGAAGCTTTACAGGAGCTTTGATTTTTAACGCTGAATATGGTTTTCCAGTAATGGGAATCCCAGGAACTATTGATAATGATATTTTTGGAACGAGTCATACTCTAGGATACGATACCGCTTTAAATACGGTTGTAGATTGTATCGATAAAATTAGAGATACAGCCAGTTCTCATAACCGTTTATTCTTTGTTGAGGTAATGGGTAGAGATGCTGGGCATATCGCTTTGAATGCCGGAATTGGAGCAGGAGCCGAAGAAATCTTGATTCCTGAAGAAGATTTAGGATTGGATCGCTTGTTAGAATCACTTCAAAAAAGTAAGGCTTCTGGAAAATCATCTAGTATAGTAGTTATTGCCGAAGGAGATAGAATTGGTAAAAATGTATTCGAACTAAAAGATTATGTTGAAGCTAATTTACCTGAATATGATGTTAGAGTATCTGTATTAGGCCACATGCAACGCGGAGGTTCACCTTCTTGTTTTGATAGAGTACTTGCCAGCCGTTTGGGTGTTAAAGCAGTTGAATCATTATTAGATGGAGTTTCTAATTTTATGGTAGGTTTAAAAAATGATAAAGTAAATCTTACTCCATTAGAACAAGCAATAAAAGGAAAATCAGAAATCGATAGAGATTTATTGAGAGTTTCTGATATTATTACAACTTAATAAAAATTGTAGCAGAATTAATTATTAAATTTGCCAAAATTTTTTCACTTGAATAACAAATAATAAATAAATAAAGAAATGTCAAAAGTAAAATTAGGAATAAACGGTTTCGGAAGAATTGGAAGAATTGTTTTTAGAGAGTCTTTTAATAGAGACAATGTAGAAGTTGTTGCAATCAATGACTTATTAGATGTAGATCACTTAGCTTACTTATTAAAATATGATTCAGTTCACGGTCGTTTTGATGGAGATGTTGAAGTAAAAGAAGGAAAATTATACGTTAACGGAAGAAACATTCGTATTACTGCTGAAAGAAACCCAGCTGATTTGAAATGGAATGAAGTTGATGTTGATGTAGTTGCTGAATGTACAGGTATTTTTACAACTATCGAAACTGCTAATGAACACATCAAAGGTGGTGCTAAAAAAGTAATTATTTCTGCACCTTCTGCTGATGCTCCAATGTTTGTAATGGGTGTAAACCACGAAACTGCAAAAGCTTCTGATTTAGTTGTTTCTAATGCTTCTTGTACTACAAACTGTTTAGCTCCATTGGCTAAAGTGATTCACGATAATTTTGGAATTGTTGAAGCTTTAATGACAACTGTTCACGCTACAACTTCAACTCAAATGACTGCTGATGGTCCTTCTAGAAAAGACTGGAGAGGTGGACGTGCTGCAAGTGTAAATATCATCCCATCTTCTACAGGTGCTGCAAAAGCAGTTGGAAAAGTTATTCCTGATTTGAATGGAAAATTAACAGGTATGGCTTTCCGTGTTCCTACTGTTGACGTTTCTGCAGTAGATTTAACCGTAAAAGTGGCAAAAGAAACTACTTACGAGGAAATTATGGCTGTGTTGAAAAACGCTTCTGAAACTACTATGAAAGGAATTATGGGGTATACTGAAGATGCCGTTGTATCTCAAGATTTTATCTCTGACAAAAGAACTTCAATCATTGATGCTACTGCAGGAATTGGTTTGAATTCAACTTTCTTCAAAATAGTATCTTGGTACGATAATGAGTATGGATACTCTAGTAAATTAATTGATTTATCTGTACATATTGCAGGTTTAAAATAATATTTTATAATTTTAGAGAATCCCGTTATTTCAAAGTAACGGGATTTTCTTATTTTATTACCTCTTTAATTAATGTAAAAACTACATTTTATTAAAGGAAAACTAATCCAAAAACTGAAATAAAATGAAATTAATAGTTGATAGTGGTTCTACCAAAGCCGATTGGATTGCGATAGACGATCATGGAAAAATATTGTTTACTACTCAAACTTTAGGATTGAATCCTGAAATACTTGAAGGCGATGAAATAATTGCTAGAATTGATGATCGATTTGATATTCAACAAAGTAAAAAAATAGTTACTCACTTGTTTTTCTACGGTGCAGGTTGTGGAACGGATAGAATGAAATTTGCTCTTGCAGATGTTTTTCAAACTTATTTTCCAAGTGCAAAAATTGTAGTAGAAGAAGATACTTATGCTGCAGTTTATGCAACTACTCCAAAAGATGAAAAAGCTATTGTATGTATTTTAGGGACGGGTTCCAACTGTAGTTATTTTGATGGAACACAACTGCATCAAAAAGTACAATCATTAGGGTATATCGTTATGGATGATTCTAGTGGAAATGTTTTTGGTAAAGAGTTGATTAGAAAATACTATTTCAATAAAATGCCAAAAGAATTAGCTCTAGAATTTGAAAAAGATTTTGATGTAGATCCTGATTTTATAAAAAATAAATTATACAAAGAATCAAATCCAAATGCATATTTAGCCACTTTTGCTAAATTTTTAATTCAGCATAAGGACACTGAATTTTGTCAAAAAATTATTCGCAAAGGCATGAAGTCTTTTGTGAAAAACTATGTGCAACAATATGATAATTGTAAAGAGGTACCTGTGCATTTTGTAGGTTCAATTGCCTATTATTTGAAAGATGAATTGCAACACACTTTTGATAAATACAATTTACAATTAGGAAACGTATTGAGAAGACCTATTGATGGTTTGATCTCGTATCATGTTGCAAATAAATAATAATTATGGAAATAGCTATAATTGCTCATGACGGAAAAAAAGTAGATATGGTTCAGTTCTTGAATAAGAACATTGATTTATTGCGACAAGAAAAAATTAAACTTATTGCTACAGGAACAACTGGAGGGAAGGCGGAGAAAGCCGGTTTTAAAGTAAAAAAAATGCTTTCTGGTCCTATGGGAGGCGATGCGCAAATTGCAGCCCGTGTAGCAGAAGGTAAAACTAAAATGGTTTTATTCTTCAAAGATCCATTGGCCAGTCATGCTCATGAAGTGGATATTAATATGTTGCTTCGTGTATGTGATGTACACAATGTGCCCATAGCCACTAACGAAGCCTCGGCACAATTGTTATTGAGTGCTATAACACTGCTACCATAGAGATTTCAATATTTACGTTTTTTGGCAAACATGCCACTTGAACCGTTTCACGAGCTGGAGCGGTTTTTTCGTTAAAATAAGATCCGTAAATCGTGTTGATTGTTCCAAAATCATTCATGTTCATAATGAAAATAGTTGATTTTACCACATTTTCAAAACTCATTCCTGCAGCTTCTAAAACTGCTTTTAGGTTTTCCATAACCTGAGTTGTTTCGGCTTCAATAGTAGCAGTTACTAAAGTTCCATCAACAGGATTGATAGCAATTTGTCCTGAGGTATAAAGCGTATTTCCTGAAAGTATCGCTTGATTGTATGGTCCAATTGGAGCTGGTGCTTTTTCGGTAAAGATTATTTTTTTCATGATAGTAACATTTTATATGAAACGAGTTGTTGAGTAAAAGAATTAACGATTATTGAAATTCCGTTTTTCCCATTTAATATCACTTAAGATACCTGATTTAATTCCGATGAAGAAATTCCAGTTGGCATTAGGGCCAAAAGGCATCCAGTTTAAAGACATTCTCCAACTAGATAAATCACGTTCAAAACGCATTTGGGTATAGGTTACCCCTTTTTGAACAAAATCGTATCCTGTAGAAACGCCTACTTTCCATTTAGGAGTAAGATCCGTATTAGCAGAGATCATTATGGAATTCCCCGTAATTCTGTTTTCTCGATTGTTATTACTATAAGTTAAGGCGTAAGCAAATGTCATGTCCCAAGGCAATTCGGCATTAAAAAATTCTGAAATAACATCTTCTCCTTCTTCTTCGCTGCCATCAAATAGACTTTTTCTATTGTCATTAAGTTCTATAGCCTCACCAAAAAGATCATCTTCACGCCCCCCATTTCGAGTAGTCTGATCCGTTTTTTTATCCTTCTTATCGTCCTTGTCTTTGCTAGATAAAGAATAGTTTAAAGTTATATTAGCACTGGTCATTCTAAACAAACTTCCTTCGTTGTCAATATTGTATTTGTTAATTCTTCGTCCTGAATTATCAATAGCGTAAGGGTCTAAAGTCGCGGCAAAGTTAGCGTTTAATTTATTTTGAAAAAATTGTGCGCCAGTACTTACCCTAACTGGTGACCAAGCTAGTGCAACAACTCCATCGGCATCTAAATTATAACTGGTAGAAAGGTTTAAATTGTTTAACAACATTACTTTCTTGGGTTCTGTTTTAGTAGAATCTTTGTCAGTTACTTTTGCTTCAAAAGTATTGCTAATACTAATTCCCATTGTATTGGAATTACTCAATCCAGGAACTCCATAAATACCGCCTTCAAAACGTGTGTATTGTCTGTTCATAGTGCCACTGGCATCAGAGGCGTAAGTATCATAATATTTCTCAAAGCTGGGAGTGTAACCATAAGATACTGACGGTCGCATGACGTGTCTAATGGCTTGTATCTTTTTATTCTCACCAAAATTGAATGTTCCATAAATAGTGGTTCCTATACTGCTTGAAAAGTTGTACGTTCTAAAAGCATCAAATCCATTTACAGTTTTGTCAATCACAGCACTTTGTTCAGTATTATATTCTTTTCGGATGGTTTTTGCGTACCAAATTTCTTCGTAATTTACCGATGTAGAAGCACTAAAATATTTGAATAATTTAAAGTTTGTGCTTAAAGGAATGCTATGTTGGAAACCAATTTGAGCATCTTTAAACATTTCGGGTTTGAAAAACAAAGAATCGGTAGTGGTAATGTAATTGCGCCCGTTTAAATTATATTGCAGGTTGATGTTTTTAAAGAAACCTTTCTTTACGCCGTCTTTTCCAACAAAAGGATACATCCTGTCCAAACTAAATTGCAAAGTAGGTAGTGTCATGTTGATTGACTCCGTTTGGGTATTTTGAGAATGGGTTGCTGATAAAGATAATCGAGCCTGAGGTATAATATTGAATGTTTTAGAATAAGAAATCGATGAACTTAAAGTGTTGTTTAATGAAGATCCAATATTCGACTGGTTAATCGATTGTTGGAAATATTTACTACTTCCTAAATTGACTGATGCTGAAAAGCTGGAATTAGGATTGGCTTTAGTATCTCTAGAATGAGACCACTGGATGTTGTAAATATTTTGTTTAGAATAATCTGGATAACCTCTTTCACTATTAATAAGGTTTTCAAAACGAACGTTTACGTTTCCTCTAAATTTATATCGGGTGGCATAAGAAGATTCAAATCGCATACCGTAACTTCCATTGGTGTAATAATCTGCTAATACCGTTAAGTCATAGTGATCGCTCAGGGCAAAATAATATCCTCCGTTTTGCAAAGAGAATCCTCTATTATTGGAGTCATTATAACTGGGTAAGATTAATCCAGAAACACTTGTTTCTTTGTTCATTGGAAAAAAAGCAAAAGGCAAGGCAATTGGAGTAGGGACATTGGCAATAACGAGATGAGTTAAACCAGTAATTACTTTTTTGCCAGGAATAAATTTTACCTTACTCGTTTGGAAATAATATTCTGGATTTTCTTTATTGGTAGATGTTGTAAAACGAGCTCCCTTTAAAAAGTAAACTGAATCGTTTTCTTTTTTGGTAATAGCTGCTTTTACATTAAATTCACCTTGATCTGTCCTCGAATTCCAAATCAATGCTTTTTTAGTCTTGAAATTAAAACGAATCGAATCGGGTTCTATAACATTTTCGCCTTGTTTGAAGTTAGGATATTGTGTGTATTTACCGGTGGAATCTTTAATTCTACCAGCATAAACCTCATTTTTTTGATAATCCATGATTATTTTTCCCGATTTTAACTCTATATCTTGGTAATAAAGTTCGGCATTATCGTATAAGGTGATTAATTTGCTTTTTTGATCAATTTTAGCATATTGATCTGCTTTGTATTTTACTTTTCCGTCAAGAAATGCTTTTTTAGGTTTTATACTGTCTGTTTTAATACTGTCTTTTTCAGTTTTAAGAGTGTCAGTATCAGTGATTATAGAGTTTTTATTAGCTTCAATAGCTATTTTTTGTTGCGGTGTAGCAATAGGTTTCGTTTTTTTTACTATATCTTGCGAATATATGTTTGTTGCTCCAAACATAAGGAGGAATGATAATAAAACGATATGAAATAAGTTTGTCCGCAAAGGTATAAATGCTATTTTTGTAAAATTATGGCTTGTTTTTTGAAGTGTCAAACTTACAGATTATTTTCGGCAAAAATAGTCAAATAAAAAAATTAAGCATACTGCTTTTAATTAAATTAACTTTTAAAAATGAAATTCATTTATAAGAACTTTTTTTTAATAACAATTCTAATGTTGTTTGGATTTAGTTCCGTTTTCTCTCAGAATACAAAGGTTTTTACAGTAATCCTTGATGCGGGTCATGGAGGAAAAGATCCCGGTAATTCTTATCATGGTTTTGTAGAAAAAGAAATCGCACTTAAAACAGTTTTAAAGGTTGGAGATTTTCTAAAAAAAGAACGTAATATTGAAATTATATACACTCGAACTTCGGATGTATTTGTTGAATTAGCTAATAGACCTAAAGTTGCCAATAATGCTAAGGCTAATTTGTTTGTGTCCATACATTGTAATTCCGTTAAAAACGAAGGACCGCATGGAACAGAAACGTTTGTTATGGGATTGTCCAGGCACGATATGAACTTAGAAGTAGCTAAAAACGAGAACTCGGTTATTTTACTGGAAAAAGATTATAAGAGAAAATACCAAGGATTTGATCCAAAAAAGCCAGAAACATTGATCGGATTGACAATGATTCAGGAAGAAAATCTAAATAGTAGCATAAGTTTAGCCTCTGGAATTCAAAATAATTTTACAAAAAAATTAAACAGAAGTTCAAGAGGAGTAAAACAACAGCCATTATGGGTTTTAGACGCAGCTTATATGCCTAGTGTTTTAATTGAATTGGGGTTTTTGTCTAATAAAGTAGAAGGTAAATTTTTGAATTCTAATGAAGGACAAACTAAAATGGCAAAACAAATTGCCGATGCGATTATAGATTACAAACGCAAATATTATGGAACATCAGAATCAGATAATGATTCTTATCATAATGATTCGAATAAAAAAAATAGTAATGAAAAAGTTTCAAAAAAAGGAGAATCATCAGATTTAATTTATAAAGTTCAAGTTTTGGCAAGCCCCAAAAAAATAAAATTAGAGCCAAGTAATTTTAAAGGTTTAAAAAACATATCGTATGAATTTTTAAATAACCTCTACAAGTATATGTATGGCGCAACTTCAAATTTTCAGGAGGCCAAAAAAATGCAGTTAGAAGCTAAGAATGCAGGATATTTAACAGCATTTATTATTAAAACGAAAGAATAGTTCCATTTATTGAATTGAAAATAAGTTTAATGAGTCAAAACAAAAATATTTTGAAATTATCAGTTACAATTAGAAAAACTACCACAACATTATCATTATTAATAATCTTAATGTGTAATTCTGCTTTTGGTCAATCGGATGTTTTTAAAGTCACACTAGATGCTGGGCATGGCGCACATGATTTTGGTGCTGCTTATAATGGTCACGTCGAAAAAAACATAAACTTAGCCATTGTACTTAAAGTAGGAAAGTTGCTAGAGCATCATCCTAAAATTGCTGTTATTTATACTCGAAAAACAGATGTTTTCATAGATTTAGTCGAAAGAGCCAATATTGCCAACAGAGCTAATTCGAATATTTTTGTTTCTATTCACTGCAATGCCAATAGAAATACAGCAGCCGATGGAACAGAAACCTATGTAATGGGGATGAGCAAAATTGCTTCTAACTTAGAAGCGGCTAAAAAGGAGAACTCGGTAATTACTTTAGAGAAGGATTATAAAGAAAAATACGAAGGTTTTGATCCAAATTCTCCAGAAACCATGATTGGTTTTACGTTGATGCAAGAAGAATATTTGGACAATAGTATTTCTTTAGCTAGTAAAATACAAAATGGTTTTGCAGCTTTAGGAAAAAAAATTAGAGCAGGCGGAGTAAAACAAGCCCCATTTATGGTGCTGCATAAGGCTTACATGCCGAGAGTTTTAGTTGAAACTGGATTCATATCTAATTATGTTGAGGGAAATATTTTAGATTCTGAAGAAGGTCAAAATGATATAGCCAGAGCTATCGCTAATGCAATTATTAGCTATAAAAATGAATATTTTGGAGGTGAAGCATCGGAAGTAGCAGTGAAACCCTCTGAAAGAATAGTCGAAACACCAGTACAAGATCCAGTAGTTCCTAAAAAAGAAGTTCCAGTTCAGACCAAAGACGGTGTTGTTTTTAAAGTACAATTAGCTGTTTCAAGTAAAAAATTAGCGTTAGCTCCTAAAAATTTTAAGGGGTTAAGCAATATTTCGATGGAGCGAATAGGTGGGGATTATAAGTATTATTACGGGGAAACCACTGATTATGAGGCTTCAAGAAATCTTCTAGAGGAAGCGAAGGCAAAAGGATATAGCTCTGCATTTTTAGTCGCCTACAAGGATGGTATTAAAATCAATATTCAAGACGCAATTAAATAACGACAAGTTCTAATATTTATATTAAATTTGCACTAAACACTTATATTTTGAAACTAACAAGAGAAATTAAGACTGCAATTTTAGTAATTGCATCATTATTATTATTTATTTGGGGTTATAGTTTTTTAAAAGGAAAGGATCTTTTTAATAGTTACACTACATTATTTGTAGAATACGACAGCGTAGAAGGCTTAGCAACATCTGCACCAGTAACTTTAAATGGGTTAGTAATTGGTAAAATAGAACAAATTACTATCAATCCCACAGATGGTAAGTTATTAGTCGAATTGCAAATAAAAACCGAATTTCCAATCTCTAAATCGAGTCTTGCTATAATCTATGAGCCAGGATTTATAGGAGGAAAACAAATTGCTATCGAACCTAATTTTTCGGATAAAACCGTTGTAGAAAATGGAGATAGATTAAACGGAAATATGCGATTAGGAATGACCGAATCGTTAAGTAAAAAATTAGTTCCACTTCAAGATAAAATTGAAAAAGTATTAATTAATGCTGACAATCTAATTTCTGGAATTAATAATGTTCTTGACAAAAAAACACAGGAAGATTTAAAAAGAAGTATAGCCGAATTGAGTAAAACAATGGAGCAATTCCATCAAGCTTCTGCTGGTGTAAACTCGTTATTAGCCCAAAACAAGACACAAATTAACGGAGCGGTTACAAATTTTAATAGAACGGCTAGTAATTTTGCTAAAATTTCCGATTCATTAAATAAAGCCGATTTAGGAAAAACAGTTAAAAATCTTAATGCTACTTTAGCAAAAGTTAATGGTGTTATGGCTGATTTAGAAGCAGGTAATGGTACTATGGGGAAATTATTAAAAGACGACGCATTGTATAATAATTTATCTAAAACCTCTAGAGAATTAGAATTATTACTTCAAGATGTCCGTTTATATCCTACAAGGTATATTAATGTTTCTGTTTTTGGAAAGAAAAATAAACCATACACTGGACCAGAAGCGAATGATACCATTTCGAAGTAAAAAAACAGCATAATATGAGTTATTTAGACAATATATTATTTGCCATCATCTTAATTATTGGTATTGGATATTTCATTTCGAATATCAAAAAAATCTACAGAAATATCAATTTAGGAATTGATATCAATCGAAAAGATAATTCAAAAGAAAGATGGAAAAATATGGTCATGATTGCTTTAGGGCAATCAAAAATGGTAAAAAGACCTATTGCAGGAATTTTGCATATCATCGTCTATGTTGGTTTTGTTATCATCAATATCGAATTAATAGAAATCATTATCGATGGATTATTTGGTACACACCGAATTTTTGCTTTTCTAGGTTCTTTTTATGATGTACTTATTGCTTCTTTTGAAATTTTAGCCTTATTAGTTATTGTTGCCGTAATTGTTTTTTGGATTAGAAGAAATACAATCAAATTAAAACGTTTTGTAAATCCTGATTTAAAAGGTTTTCCTAAAAGTGATGCCAATTACATCTTATATTTTGAATTAGTATTGATGTTCTTGTTTTTATTCATGAACGCTACTGATTTTCATTTACAATACGTTTCAGGAGGTTATTCCCATTTTATTCAAGCAGGTTCTTTTCCTGTGAGTCAGTTTTTAGCACCATTATTTAATGGAATGAATAACGATTCAGTAGCTATGCTCTCTGAATTGTTTTGGTGGTTGCACATAGTAGGAATTTTGATATTCATGAATTATTTGTATTTCTCTAAACATCTTCATATTCTATTAGCTTTCCCAAATACCTATTATGCTAATCTAAAACCATTAGGAGAATTTGATAATTTAGAAGCGGTTACTAAAGAAGTAAAAATGATGATGGATCCTAATGCAGATCCATTTGCAGCTCCAGCACCAACAGAAGGCGAAGTTCCAGCTAAATTTGGAGCCAGTGATATTCAAGATTTGAATTGGGTACAATTACTGAATGCTTACACTTGTACTGAATGTGGAAGATGTACTTCGGTTTGTCCAGCTAATATAACAGGTAAGAAATTGTCTCCTCGAAAAATCATGATGGATACTCGTGATCGAATGGAGGAAGTAGGTAAGAATATTGATGCCAATAAAGGTATTTTTGTTGCAGATAATAAAACATTATTGAACGATTACATTACTCCCGAAGAACTTTGGGCTTGTACCTCTTGTAACGCTTGTGTGGAGGAATGTCCAGTAAGTATTAGTCCGTTATCGATTATTATGGATATGCGACGTTATTTAGTAATGGAACAAAGCGCTGCACCAACAACTTTAAACGCCATGATGACTAATGTTGAAAATAATGGTGCACCTTGGCCCTACAATCAACAAGACCGATTGAATTGGAAAAACGAGTAATCCCCACCCCAGCCCTCCCCGAAGGGGAGGGAGTTGAATCTGGAAAGTAGGAGTGTGACTTTGGTTAGTATATTAAAATGATTTCAAGAATAAATATTGCAGAATTTAGAGAGCGTTTAACTGAAAACACAAAATATGGTAATCCAAAAATAAAAGGAACACCATTTGGTGCTTTTTTTATATTTGGAGAATCAAATAAAATTTTCTTTGGAACTTATGGTAAAAATAAATTTGAATTAACTAAAAACTTTATTTTTCAAATGACACCATATATTATTTCTGGAGAGATTCAATCTAAAAACAATATTCAAACTGAGGTTAATTACGAAATTAAACCAATTGGATTTGGTTACTATTTGATGAAATATATGCTGTTAATTGGAATTCCTATATTTAATTTAACCCTTTATACATCATCAGCACCTTTTGAAATATTTAAAATAGCAAATTTAGGTCTATTTTCGATGGCTATTTTACACTATTTTAATATGAGAAGATTAAAAATTAAACCTGAAAATGATTTTAAAAAAATTTTTGAAATATAATTATAAATTAACACATTCCAATTTCGGCTCCCTCTTCACAGTGGCGAAAGGGCTGGTGTGGGGATAAATACAAACAATATGTCAGAAAATTTGATAGTACCTACAATGGCTGAAATGCTGGCTCAAGGAAAACAACCTGAAGTTTTGTTTTGGGTAGGTTGTGCAGGAAGTTTTGACGATAGAGCCAAAAAAATCACTAAAGCATTTGTACGAATATTAAATAGTGCCAATGTTTCATTTGCTGTTCTTGGTACCGAAGAAAGTTGTACCGGAGATCCGGCCAAAAGAGCAGGAAATGAATTTTTGTTTCAAATGCAAGCCATGATGAATATCGAAGTGCTTAATGCGTATGAAGCTAAAAAGATTGTTACCGCTTGTCCGCATTGTTTTAATACTTTAAAGAATGAATATCCTGAATTAGGCGGAAAATACGAAGTGATTCATCATACCGAATTTTTAAAATCCTTGTTGGATGACGGAAGATTATCTATTGAAGGAGGTCAGTTTAAAGGAAAGAAAATCACTTTTCATGATCCTTGTTATTTGGGAAGAGCCAATAAAATATATGAAGCACCTCGCGATTTAATTGAAAAATTAGATGTAGAATTGGTCGAAATGAAACGATCAAAAGCTAATGGATTGTGTTGTGGAGCAGGAGGAGCGCAGATGTTTAAAGATGCCGAAAAAGGCAATAAAGAAGTCAACATCGAAAGAACTGAAGATGCTCTTGAAACAACTCCAGATATTATTGCAACAGGATGTCCGTTTTGTAATACTATGATGACGGACGGAATTAAAAATAAAGAAAAAGAAGGCGAAGTAAAAGTGATGGATATTGCTGAGTTAATCGCTAATGCACAGGATTTGTAAACAAAGGTTTAACACTCAAAATTAAATCTGAAATCTAAAATCTAAAATCAACAATTTAAAATCTTAAATCAAAATGTACGTACCATTTGAAAATTTACCAGAAGAATCCAGAATTTGGATTTATCAATCGAATAGAAAATTTTCGGATGCCGAATTTTCTGAAATCGAAAAAGATTTGCAACAGTTTCTTGAAAGTTGGGCTGCACACGGTACTAGTTTAGAAGCTTCTTACCAGTTAAAATACAATCGTTTTATAATTATTGCAGTAAATCAAGAGGTTCAGGCAGCTACAGGTTGTTCTATTGATGCTTCGGTAGTTTTTATTCAAAGTTTAGAGCAAAAATACCAAGTTGATTTATTGGATAAAATGAATGTAACTTTTAAATTAGGAGAACACATTGCTCACAAACCATTAATAGATTTCAAAAAAATGGTAAAAGACAAAGCAGTTACCGAAAACACTATTGTTTTTAATAACCTGATTAACAATATACAAGAATACAATGAATCCTGGGAAGTGCCTGCAATAGACAGCTGGCATAGTAGATTTTTTTAGTAAAATGACAAAAGGAGAATTTTTTCTCCTTTTTTTATGCTTATATATTGTCTGATTAATAAGTTAGTTTTAAGTTAATTTAATTCTTTTTTATTGCTTTTTGAGTACTTTCGTAGTACTAAAATTTATACATGAAAATAGCAATAGTTTGTTATCCAACCTTTGGAGGAAGTGGTGTTGTGGCTACTGAATTAGGTTTAGAATTAGCTCGTTTGGGACATGAAGTTCATTTTATTACCTATAGCCAACCCGTTCGTTTGGCTTTATTAAGTCCTAATGTTCATTACCACGAAGTAAATGTCCCTGAATATCCTTTATTTCATTACCAACCTTATGAATTAGCCCTGTCGAGTAAGTTAGTCGATATGGTTAAACTCTATAAAATAGATGTACTGCATGTACATTACGCCATTCCTCATGCTTATGCCGGTTATATGGCCAAGCAAATGCTTAAAAATGAAGGAATCGAAATTCCAATGATTACCACACTTCACGGAACTGATATTACGTTAGTTGGAAACCATCCGCATTATAAACCAGCGGTGAGTTTCAGTATCAACAAATCAGATGTGGTAACGTCGGTTTCTCAAAGTTTAAAAGAGGATACCTATAAACTTTTCAATATTAAAAGGGAGATTCATGTCGTTCCTAATTTTATCGAATTGGATAAAAATATCAAAGATTATAATATTCCTTGTCAGCGCACGCTTATTGCAAAACCAGAAGAACGAATTATTACCCACATTTCTAATTTTAGAAAAGTAAAATGTATTCCTGATATTGTTCGAATATTTTATAAAATCCAACAAGAAATTCCAGCCAAATTATTGATGGTAGGTGATGGGCCGGAAAAGGAAAAAGCCGAATTGTTGTGCCAAGAATTAGGTATTGTAGAAAAGGTAATCTTTTTTGGGAATAGTAACGAAATTGATAAGATTTTAAGCAATTCGGATTTGTTTTTATTGCCTTCCGAAACCGAAAGTTTTGGATTAGCCGCTCTGGAAGCTATGGCTTGGGGCGTTCCTGTTATTTCTAGTAATTCAGGTGGATTACCTGAAGTGAATTTTGATGGTGTTTCCGGTTATTTGAGTAATGTAGGTAATGTTGATGAAATGGCTGATAATGCTTTGAAAATTTTAAAAGACGATGCTGTTTTGGCTCAGTTTAAAGATAATGCTTTATTAGTAGCTCAAAAGTTTGATATCAAACATATTTTGCCTTTGTATATTGATATTTACGAAAAAGCAATTAGAAAGTACACTAAAAAAAGTAAACATTCAAGTAGACCTCATAAGGAATAAATTACTACTGATAATAATCTCTAAAGACATGAAAAAAAGTTTTCTTTTGTTATTTTTGGTTTTAGTATTGTTTTCATGTAAAACAGCAATAAAAGTTTCAGCAGAGAAACCTTTGTATGAAGTTTTATTACAGCAAAATGATGGCGGAGGAAATATTAATTTCTATGAAATTCTATCAGAACCCAATGAAATTAAAATGCTTTTAAATGATGAAAAATTAAAAGGAAAAATAAATGCCACTGATGTTCAGCAATCTAATTTTGTAATTTTGAATATGGGCGAAAAACCTACAGGCGGCTATGCCATAACAGTTGAGAATGTTATAGAAACTGATAAGGAAATTATAATTAAAGTAAAAGAATTGCTACCTGAGCCTGGCGCTATTTTGTTACAAAGTATTACCTATCCTTACACTATAGTGAAAGTGAATTCGAAAAAAGAAATAATTGTAAAATAGAAAATGCCACTATTTCTAGTGGCATTTTTTATATAGTAATTCTTGTGATTAGAATTGGTATCTAAGTGACACTGCAATATCAGAACCGTAATTATTGTTGTAATAACCACCATTTCCACCAATTTCAGGTCTGAAATCTAAAGAAATTAACAAAGGAATATCAAAATCGTATTCGATACCGATGTTTCCTGCTGCAAATGCAAATACACCATCATCGTTGTAGTCTCTATTATCAGAATAAGATCTGTCATAAGTTCCAACACCACCACCAATACCAGCATACCAGTTGAATCCGCCATCAATATTCCATACCCATTGGTATATCGCAGTTAATTTAATAGCATCGTCGTCATAACCTTTATAGTTACTTCTATTTCTCCAACCTAAATCTAATTCTAAACGATTGTTGTCAGATAAACCTCTTTGATACGAGATTTCTGTTCCAAATCCATTGCTTCCTCCGAAACGAAGACCTAATGCATTTTTAGAAATTTCTTGTGCTTGTGTGCTAAATGCTAATCCCATTAGCATGATAGCAGATAAAATAATTTTTTTCATAAATAAAGTTTTATTACTGGCAAATTTACAAATATTATCAAACGCAAAGTTTATGATATAATTATATATTTTTATATAATTCCCACTTTTTTTTGTGATGAATTAATTGTAAGGATTTATTTAGAGAGTATTATTGATGCAATTAATTGTTCTCCAGTAAGTTCTTCTTTTTCGATGAGATTCTTTGTTTCGTTATATTTTGATTCTTCATATCGATAGAGCTTCCATTTTTTTCTATTATACTCTAAAGACGTAAGATTTTCTACCCAATCTCCCGAATTCAGGTATAAAGTAGAGCCGTTATTATTTGATTTTTTTAAAATTTTAGGTTCATGAATATGACCACACAATACATAATCGTATTTGTTTTCTATTGCTAATTCGGTAGCTGTTTCTTCAAAATCAGAAATGTGTTTGACTGCTTTTTTAACACTGGCTTTTATTTTTTTAGAAAAAGAATAAGGCTCTTTGCCCATTTTGTTGAGACACCAATTAAAGAAACGGTTAATTAGAATTAAATAATCATAACCTAAACCGCCTAATTTTGCAATCCATTTAGCATGATTGACCGAAGCATCAAAAACATCACCATGAAAAATCCAGGCTTTCTTATCATCCATTTCTAAAACCACTTTATCAGCTAAGATGAAATTACCCATATTCATCTCGGTAAATTTGCGGAGCATTTCGTCATGGTTTCCAGTAATATAATAGACTTTAGTTCCTTTTGAAGCAAAGCTTATTATTTTTTGGATTACTTTTAAATGAGATTTAGGGAAATAGGATTTTCTAAATTGCCATATATCAATGATATCACCATTTAAAACTAAGATTTCAGGCTTAATAGACGATAGATAGTTGTATAATTCTTTAGCATGACTTCCATAAGTTCCAAGGTGAACATCAGAGATTACAACTACTTCAACTTTTCTTTTTTTCAATTGATTTCTAATTTGTTGTTTTGCAAATTAACGCTGCAAATGTGAATTTATCTTAAAGTGAAGGTTAATAAATAAATTATGGTTGGTAAAGAATAAGAGCAATTTTTAGTTAAGATGTAAAACTTTAATTCTTTAATTTTTAAAGCTAAAACTAAAATGGTACTTTTGTTCAAAATTAATTGTAATGGCAGGAAATAGTTACGGAACCCTATTTAGAATAACAACTTTTGGAGAATCACATGGTGAAGCTTTAGGAGGAATCATTGATGGTTGTCCATCAGGAATTGCATTAGATTTTGATGCTATTCAACTAGAAATGTCTAGAAGAAAACCTGGACAATCAGCTATTGTTACGCAAAGAAAAGAACCAGATGATGTGCAGTTTTTATCTGGAATTTTTGAAGGAAAAACAACTGGAACGCCAATAGGTTTTATTATTCCAAATACCAATCAAAAATCAGATGATTATTCGCATATAAAAGATAATTACCGACCTAGTCATGCCGATTATGTGTATGATCAAAAATATGGTTTTAGAGATTATCGCGGTGGTGGAAGAAGTTCAGCTCGTGAAACAGCAAGTAGAGTAGTGGCTGGAGCAATTGCTAAGCAAATGTTGTCTGATATTAAGATTCACGCTTATGTTTCTGCGGTAGGACCCCTTTCAATAGAAACTCCTTATCAAGAATTGGATTTTTCTAAAATTGAAAGCAATCCAGTACGTTGTCCAGACCAAGAAATGGCTGCAACAATGGAAGATTATATTAAACAAATTCGTAAGGAGGGAGATACAGTAGGAGGCGTGGTTACTTGTGTGATTCAAAATGTTCCTGTGGGACTTGGAGAACCTGTTTTTGATAAATTACATGCCGAATTAGGAAAAGCAATGCTTTCAATCAATGCGGTAAAAGGTTTCGAATTTGGTAGTGGTTTTGAAGGTTCTAAGATGAAAGGAAGTGAGCATAATGATTTATACAATGCTGATGGTACCACAAGAACCAATCTTTCAGGTGGAATCCAAGGTGGAATAAGCAACGGAATGGATATCTATTTCAAAGTAGCTTTTAAACCAGTGGCAACTATTATGCAAAAACAAGAATCCTTAGATAATAAAGGGAACATTACCGAAATGACAGGCAAAGGGCGTCATGATCCTTGTGTAGTGCCTCGTGCAGTGCCTATTGTTGAAGCAATGGCGGCAATTGTACTAGCTGATTTTTATTTGATAAATAAAACGTATTAATAAATAATCATAACGATTTTTTGTTATTTTTACCCGATAGAGGTGAAAACGTTAAATAATTCTTTTGAATTTTACTAAAACGCGTATAATTATTTAAAACTCCTCTAAATTTCAGAGGAGTTTTTTTTATTCCTATAAATCAAAAAAGAAAAAACAGATATGAAAAAAAGTCTTGCACTGCATTGGAAAATTTTGATAGGAATCCTTTTTGGGTTACTTTTTGGATTAATGGCTAAAAATTTACAGCTTAATGAATTTGTAATTGACTGGATTAAACCATTTGGAACTATTTTTATCAATATGCTCAAAATGATTGCAGTACCATTGATTGTAGTTTCCTTAATTGTAGGATTAGCTGATTTAAAAGATATTTCAAAATTATCCCGATTGGGAGGAAGAACAGTTGTTTTCTACCTTTTCACCACTGTTTTTGCAGTTTCACTAGGTCTTTTTTTAGCTAATATTATAGAGCCAGGAAGTTACATCAACCAAGAAGCAAGAGAGAGTTTGTTGAGTAATTTTTCTGGAGATGCTTCACAAAAGATTGAAATGGCTCAAAAAGCCAAAGAAAGCGGGCCGCTACAGCCGCTAGTTGACATTGTTCCAGAAAATATTTTTAGCGCATTAAGTGATAATGCCAGTATGTTACAGGTAATTTTCTTTGTTATTCTTATTGGAATTGGCTTAATTTTAATTGAAGAAGAAAAAGCAAAACCCGTAGTCGCTTTTTTTAAAGGAATGAATGATGTTATTTTAAAAATTATAGACCTTATGATGTTGTTTTCGCCTTACGGAGTTTTCGCCTTAATGGCAGCGTTAATGGTCGAAATCCCTGGTTTTTCCACGTTAGGAGCACTTGGTATTTATGGATTGACAGTTTTGTTAGGTTTGCTGATAATGACTTTTTTATTTTATCCTGCATTATTGATGTTGTTTGCCAAAGTAAATCCAATTCAGTTTCTAAAAGCTATAGCACCTGCTCAATTATTGGCTTTTTCAACCAGTTCGAGTGCAGCAACACTTCCTGTTACTATGGAATGTGTTACGGAACGCCTTGGTGTTGATGAAGAGGTTTCTAGTTTTGTACTTCCCTTAGGAGCAACGGTAAATATGGATGGAACCAGTTTGTATCAAGCCGTTGCAGCCCTATTTATTGCTCAGGCAATGCTTCCTTATCCATTGGATTTTGCTACGCAATTGATGATTGTAATAACAGCTACCTTAGCGTCTATTGGCTCTGCAGCAGTTCCTAGTGCGGGAATGGTAATGTTAGTTATTGTTTTAGGGCAAGCTGGAATTCCTGAAGCTGGATTAGCACTAATTTTTGCCATTGATAGACCTTTGGATATGTGTAGAACAGTAGTAAATATTACTAGTGATGCCACTGTAGCAACGATTGTAGCAAAATCAGTAGGGAAATTAAATAATCAAAATATTTAATTTTTTTTAAAATCAGATTAAAAACAACAGGATGTGACTCCTTTTTTTTAAATAAAACTTAACGTCATGTTGATAATCGATTGATTGTTTTATATTTGAAAAGATTATTATGGCTATGTCTTTTTTTAAAATTATTTTTCTCTTACTCACTTTACCACTTTTTAGTCACACAAAGATTAAAAACACTCCAATTTCTTCAAAACAGATAGCGCTATTAACAGAGCAGGCGTCAGTATATTTGGATGAGTATAAATATGAATTGTCTTTAGCTAAAGCTCGAGTGGCTTTACAATTGGCTTATAAAGTAAACAATGATCTTTTAGTTGCTAAGAATTATAATATTATTGCAGGAAATTATGAAGAACTCAATGAGTTTAAAAGAGCCATATACTATTATAACAAAGCATTGGATCATGCCAATAAATCGGGCAATGATTCTATAAAACACAGGTTTTATAATAATTTAGGAAATGTATATTGCTTTGATGAAAAACAATTTGATAAAGGATTGTTTTATTATCAAAAATGTCTAAAATATAGCGAAAAAGAGGGCGATTTCAAACAAATTTACATGACTAAATTAAATTTGACGTGGGCTTATTTTAATGCTAAAGATTTCGAAAAAGGGAAAATCTATCTTGACTTTATTAATAAAAAATATCGGGGATATGATAATGAGTCTGATCAGGTAATTATAAATATGCTTAACGGTATGTATTATAATAATTTGGGGGATTTTAAGAAAGCAGAATTTTATTTTTTAAAAGCAAATTCTTTAGGTGAATTACAGAAAGATAAATCTGATTATTCATACGCTTTAGAAGAATATACAAAATTTTTATTTCATAGCGGGAAATACAAAGAAGCTTATGAGAATATGATTTTGTTTCATAAAATTATTGAGGAAATAGAGCGTAAAATAAAATTAAACCGAGCATATATTGCAGGAACCAATTTAGAAATTGATGAGTACAAAAGAAAAATTGATGAAATTGAATTAAAAAATAATTTTCAGGCACAGGTTTTAGAAAAAACCAAAACAATTTCTATTTTGTTAATTATCAGTTTGATTACTTTATTGCTTTTTATTTATTCACTATATCGAAATTATAATTTAAAGAAAGTAAAAAATTTAGAATTGATACAAAAAAACCAGGAGTTATTTCTTGCAAAAGAAAAAGCCGAAGTAGCTTCTAGGTTGAAATCTCAGTTTGTTTCTACTATAACACACGAATTGCGTACGCCACTGTATGGAGTTATCGGGATCACAAATATGTTAGTAGATGAACACAAAGAGCTTTCAGATAGTCCACATTTAAAATCACTTAAATTTTCGGCAAAATATTTATTGTCATTAGTCAATGATGTTTTACAAATTAATAAAATAGAAGAAAACAGAGTTGTTTTAGAAAAAATGACCTTTAGTATTGCTGATGAAATAGACTTTATTAAAAATTCGATGTCTTATTTGGCTCAAAAACACAACAATAGTATTAAGGTAATCTTAGACCCTGCTATTCCAGAATATCTAATTGGAGATAAATTACGATTTTCTCAAATCATTATCAATTTAGTAAGTAATGCTTTGAAATTCACACATAACGGTGAAGTAACTATTTTTGCTCACTTAGTCGATGTAAAAGGAGAACTGTATTTTATCGAATTCAACATAGAGGACAACGGAGTGGGAATAGCTAAAGAAGATCAGGGAAAAATATTTGAAAAATTTGTTCAAGTTAGTCGAAAAGAAATTGATTATCAAGGTACAGGACTCGGTTTATCCATTGTAAAACAGCTTTTAGAATTGTTTAATAGTACTATTTATTTAAAAAGTGAATTAGGAAAAGGAACTTGTTTTAATTTTACTATTGCTTTTGAAAATGACAAACTGAAAACCAATTCAATCATTAATAATATAAATGTAGACCTATCTTCTAATAAAAAATTCAATATTTTAGTCGTAGATGATAATAAAATTAATCTTTTAATTACACAAAAAACAATTGAAAAATTTAATTATCAATGCAGTGCGGCTTCATCCGGTAAAGAAGCATTGGAATTATTAGATTCAGAAATATTTGACGTAATATTAATGGATATTAATATGCCAATATTAAATGGCTTTGAAACAACAAAGTTAATTCGTCAAAGAGAAATAAAAACACCTATAATTGCTTTAACTGCATTTGATAAAGAAGAGATTACTGAAGAAGCTATTTCGGCAGGTTTTAATGATATTATTTGCAAACCTTTTGATTCGAGACAATTGCATAAAGTAATCAATGAGGTAATTGTAAAAGGATCGAATTTGCTGTAAAAAAAACAA
This sequence comes from Flavobacterium zubiriense, assembly GCF_041729725.1. Lineage (NCBI taxonomy): Bacteria > Pseudomonadati > Bacteroidota > Flavobacteriia > Flavobacteriales > Flavobacteriaceae > Flavobacterium > Flavobacterium zubiriense. Next base: position 51,754 of record NZ_JBCFQL010000006.1, read on the forward strand.
TCGTAAAAGAGTGTTTTCGAACTCATTTACGATTGAAATAAAATTTGAAAGCTTGGGTTGTTAATACCAGCGTTTTTTATTTTGTTTAGAAGCTTCAGATTTTCTCGATTTATGTGCTCCACCGCTTCGGTTTGAGTTTTTAGGTTTTTCCTCATTTTTATCAGGGCTTCCTGCGTGCCAAGGATATGGGTGATCTGAAATGGTTTTTACATCCACTTTAATTAATTTTTGAATGTCTTTCCAGTAGCCATGTTCGTCTTTACTACAAAAAGAAATAGCAATTCCACCATTTCCTGCACGTCCCGTTCTACCTATTCGGTGAACGTAGGTTTCAGGAATATTAGGTAAATCAAAATTGATAACATAAGGCAATTGGTCAATATCAATACCACGGGCTGCAATATCAGTAGCGACTAGAACACCAACTTCTTTGTTTTTAAATGCATCTAACACTCGTTGTCTAGCATTTTGCGACTTATCTCCATGAATGGCTTCGGCAGCAATATTTTTTTTGTGCAATGCTTTTACTACGTTATCAGCACCGTGTTTTGTTCTTGAAAAAACTAAGACATCAGTCATGTTTTCATTTTGTAATAAAGTATATAGTAAGTTTCTTTTTTCGCCTTTTTCTACAAAATAAACGTGTTGTTCTACTTTTTCAGCTGTTGATGAAACTGGAGAAACCGTTACCATTTCTGGATTTGTCAAAAACATTTCGGCTAATTCTCTAATGGCGATGGGCATGGTAGCCGAGAAAAACAAAGTTTGTCTGTTTTTAGGCGTCAATTTCACAATTTTTTTCACATCGTTTACAAATCCCATATCCAGCATTTGGTCGGCTTCGTCTAAAACTAAATTGTGTAAATGGTCTAAATCGATAAATCCTTGTTTGTGTAAATCTAATAATCTTCCGGGAGTGGCAATTAAAATATCAATCCCTTTTTTTAGTGTGTCAACCTGAGGATTTTGAGAAACACCACCAAAAATGGTCAACTGAGTCAGATTGGTATATTTAGCATAGGTTTCAAAACTTTGACCTATTTGTACCGCTAATTCTCTTGTAGGAGTCACTACCAAAGTACGGATTACTTTTGGTTTTTTAGACGAACCTACAATTCGATGCAATTGATGGATAATTGGAATAGCAAAAGCAGCTGTTTTTCCTGTTCCAGTTTGTGCACAACCTATTACATCATTCCCGGCTAAAATTAATGGAATGGCTTGTTCTTGAATGGGAGTAGGGTTAGTATAGCCTTCTTCATATACGGCTTTTTGAATACTTTTTGATAATGATAAATCTTCGAATAACATAAGTTTGGTATTAATCATCCTGTATTAGCTACAGCGATAAGTTGCGCAAAGATAGTATTATTATTTTTGATGCTTGAGTTTGCATTAGAACTGGATACATTGGTAGAAGATAAATCTAAAGGTAATCATCAATTGATTGAAACTTTTTATATCTCCTTAGATGATTAGAGAATTATAATGTGCCTGTAGTAATAGTTTTTATTTTCAATTCAGTTACATACTGTGTTACGGCTTTATTTTATAATTTTTTGATTACCGGTTATTTTACTCAAAACACCAATAAAACCAATAAGTTTTAGCCATAACTCTCTATTCTTTTTCATTTCTTCTGTGGGATGAGGTAAAATTTCATCAGATAGCTGTCTAATGTTGTGTTTTTTGTAAATATCTATTTGATAAGCTAATTTTAATACTTCCAATCGGTACTCTAATGCTTTATCAATCATTTCTTGAGCCTTTATTATATGCAATTTTCCTTGTTTAACATCTTTGAGAGGTTTACAAAAATAAATTCCACAAATCTTAGGCCGAATTTTGTCATAAATAGAGCAGCATTGATCGAAGTGATGGCAAGCAAGCTTGAAAAAATGTTTGCCATCAGCTTCAGTAAAAGTCTCTAATGTTAAATTTTGAGCTATTTTTTTGTCTGCTTCATCCTTTATAGAAGCTTTATTGAATAGTGTTCCATCGCAGCACATTCCGCATTTTAAACAAATTTCAGAAAGTTGGTCTTCTATGTTGATTCTTTTCATACTTCTAGTAGTCCTTATTTTATATTTTTAGGTTATAATTTATTGGAAGTAAAAATAAAATGTTTTAAATAAACACTTGATTAGTTATTCTATTTTGATTTATTGTGCTTTAGATTTTATAAAATCAGTTACAAGATAGCCAATTAGTTTTCCTATTAAATGGTTGTTTTTATCAATATCTAAATCAGGTGCTCCTTCGCAAATATGAATGTAAGTCGCATTTTTGTCTTTGGCAAAGTAAGAAACAAACTGACGTAATTCTTCAACTGAAAAACCGCTTAAAGTCATGGCACTACTGGCAATATTAGGAATGGCATCCAAATCGATTTCAATTCCAAAAGGCTCCATTTTAATAAATTCTAAAGCATCAATCATTTCTTGAGAAAAGTTTTTTTCTTTTCGAATATTGATACTGTCGTAGGTATTGTAACGAACACGATCATCGGTCTTTTTGATAATATCTAAGACACTTTTAGAAGTATAATTTTCGTGTAAACCAAAAACGAAATATTTTTTCAGGAAACCTTCTTCATAAGCATAAGAAAAACCATTTCCGCTGTGACGTCCTTCTAAAATTCTAAAATCCGAATGTGCATCAAAGTTAATGGCGTTAATGGGTTTACCTTTAGCAAGAGCCGTACCTTTAATATTTCCGTACGCATTGTTGTGTCCACCACCAATAATAATGGGAATCTTACCTAGTTTCACGATGCTAAAAATGATATGTGAAACATCTTTGTCAATTTTTTTTACCAATTGACTTAGTTTTACACGATCATCAATGTTGTGAAAATTTAAATTTTCTACTTCTTCCATTTCTTCCGAGACATTAATTTGTCCCAGAACAACGATTTGGCTTCCTTTGCAAAAACGATTGTGCTGAATGTTTGCAATGCTTTTTATGGCTTCATTCCATGCAGAGGCTGCTCCAGGTCTTCCAAAATTAGCCCGGATACCAATGTCTTCAGGGATTCCTAATAAGACATATTTAGCATCTGTATTTTTAATAAACGAAATAGGATTTGTTCCAATAGGAACCGTGAGCATTTTTTCTCCAAATTTTATTTCTCCGCTTCTATGGTTCGTAACCTTTGCTAAATCATGAAATGTAAACGGTATGAACTTTTCCATAAAAGAAAATTTTTTCCCCAAAAATAATATAATTTCTGTACTTACGTTATATCTTAAAAATTATATTGTTAAATTTGGTATTATTAAAATTGAAAAAAAGTTAAAAAAATGGAAAACAAGCAAAGTAGTTCAAGTCTAAAAGCAGTTATAGCTGTATTGGCAGTTTTATTAGTGGGGAGTTTAGTTTATATTTTTAAATTATCTTCTGATACAGAAAAGGTACAAACAGTATTGACTAAAGAGGTGTCTGAAAAAGATTCAGTGTTGAAAAATTTAGAAGAATTAAAAACAACTTATGATGCTGCAATTGCCGAGAATACTTCAATGTCAGACGAATTGATTCTGGAAAGAGATAAGGTAGTAGGTTTGATGGATGAAGTAAAAAAATCCAAAGGTGATCTTTCGTCTTTTAAAACGAAAATGAATCTTTTACAAAACAAAATGAAGGCTATGATGGCTGAAAACGAAGGGTTGAAAACTCAAAATACGGTTTTAAAAACACAACGTGATAGTACAGCAGTAGTTTTGAATGAGTCTAAAAAATACAACCAAACATTAGTGGGACAAAATGATGAGTTAGCTAAAGTGGTTGAAAAAGGGGCAAAATTGACGGTTGTAAACATTCAAAGTTCTGCATATAAAGTGAGAAGTTCTGGAAAAGAAATTGAAACAGACAAAGCTAAAAGAACAAATATGCTTAAAATTAGTTTCACTATAGCAGGTAATGAAATTGCACAATCCGGAGACAAAACCTATTATGTTCAAGTAATTGATAGTAAAAACAATGTTTTAGGAGAAAAGAAAAACATTAGTTTTGAGGATAGAAATTTGACTTATAGTTTTACAAGTACTGTGAAGTATGAGAACAAAACAGTGAATGTTTTAGAAAACTTACCAGGTAAAGATTTTGAAAAAGGAACTTATTCCATCAATATTTTTGATAAAGGAGAATTGGTTTCTAAATCAAGTTTTAACTTGAAATAATTGATTTAGCATTTGCAAATATTTTAAAATTGTGAAGTTAAAAAAGAGTAAACTTTTTAAAAGTCATGTATTTACGTAAGTAAAAATGAATAATTTATTATCGTTTAAAATAGCATAATGCCTTATAGGGTCTAAATCATTATTAATTACGATACTAGAAAAAAGTCAAAAAAGACTTAAAGGATTCCTATGTAGTTTTAAAAAAAGACGTTTAATCAATTCATTATCTTAGTCATAAAAGAGCTGTCCGAAAAGTAATTTCCGGGCAGTTTTTTTTAAATTAGTTCCATATTTTGTGTTTTTACGTATTTGAGCTACTCACAATGCCACCAATTTTTAATTCCAAGAGCAGCGTGGAGGATAGAAATCAATCCTAATATACAAAGACTAAGAGCCAATTATATAAAACAAAAAGAGGCTGCCTTTCGGACAGCCTCTTTTTAACTCTGCTTTATGATTTATTTCTTCAAGCTCCTAACTTTTTTTTATTCTTGATTTAGATTTCTAAGTTGTTTTAGTTTTTCTTTCCAGGTATCTAGGCTTTCTTTGTGTACAGCAATATTTTTACGCACTTCTAGAACAATAGAATTTTCTTTTTTAGCATTTCTGGTATTGGTAAAAAACTGAATATTATTTTCTAATTGAAAAATTTCGTTTTGTACTTCTTCAATTTTACGAATGATAAAAATCTTTTCGTTTTCAAGTTTTCGGCTGTCGTTACTTTCGGAAAGATTCTCAATTTTATTGGCAAAACGCATCATATCCGAATCTTTTTTGCTCAAACTTAATTTGTCAAAAAGAGCATCCAATATTTTGTTGAATTTACCTTCAATGTGTCTTCTGGTAAAAGGAACTTTTCCTAAGTTTTTCCAGTTCTCAATATGCTGTTTTATAGCATCCAAGTCGGTTTTGTGTTCACCAATTAGCTGAAATTCTTTTATAGATTCAAGGTAGGCTTTCTTTTTATCAAAAGCTTCCATTTCTTCGGCGTTGTGTTCGCTTTTTTGGTCTTTTAATCGATCAAAATAATGGTTGCAAGCGGCTTTAAATTCAGCCCAAACTTTATCCGAATATTTTCTAGGAACATGACCTATTTTTTTCCATTCTTCCTGAATTTGTTTCATGATTGCAGTAGTTGCTGCAAAATCGTCGCTGTCTTTGAGCTCGTTTGCTTTGGCAACTAAGGCATTTTTCTTGTTTAAATTTTCGTTTTGTTCCTTTTTAATGTCTTTGTAAAAAGAATTTTTAAAGGTATTGAAATTTCTAACAGCAGTTTTAAAGCTTGCCCAAGTTGCCTCATTTACATCAGCAGGAACTTTTCCAGTTGAGAAAAATGCTTCTCTAAGAGCTTCTACTTTTTCTATTTGAACCAACCATTGCGAATGTGCATTTACTTTTATAGTGCCTAATTCTTCAATTTGAGTAATAATGGCATTCTTTTTTTCAAGGTTTTCTTGCTCAGTGCCTCTCATTTTTTCGAAAAGAACTTCGCGTTTGTCGTGCATTTTTTTAGTTAGATCACTAAATTGATTCCAAATTTCATCACGAAATTCTCTGGAAACAGGACCAATGTCTTCCTTCCAGATACGGTGTAAATCTTGTAATTCTCTAAACGCTTTAGTAATATCCTGCTCCTGAAGCAATTCTTCAACACGTACAATAATTTTTTGTTTTAGCTCTAAATTGTGTTTAAAGTCTAAATCTCTGGCCTCTCTATCAAGGTGTAAATAATCGTAAAAATTCTCTACATGAAAATGATAGTTGTTCCAAACGTGGTTGTATTTGTCTTTGGGAATAGCACCTGCATTTTTCCAACGCTCTCTTAATTCGTTGAAATGGTTTAGAGTATTCTTGATATTTTTATTCGGATTAATAAGCTCTTTTAGTTCTTCAACTATAGCTAGTCGCGTTTCTAAATTGGTTTTTAAGTTGTTTTGTAAACTCTTAAAATGGGTGTTTTTATTGTCTTTATATAAAGTATAAAGCTGATCAAATTTTGATTTTAAAGGGAAATGATACTGAAATTCTTCGGTAGTTTCTGGATTTTCGGCATGGAATTCTTCTTTTTTCTCTTCAATAAAATGATTGTATTTAGATAAAAAAGCTTTTTTTATTTCCTCAACATGGTCACGTATCGACATGACTTTTTCATTAGAAACTAGTTTTTGCAATTCATCAACAAGCGCTTCCATGGACAAAGTATCATAATCCAGCATCGGAATTTCATGACGCTCTTTTAAGGTTGCGTCTTCATTTTCTTCGGCATTTGATTTTTCAATTTCGTTTAAAGCTTGTTGATTTTTAGAAATTTCAGTTTCTTCAACAGCATGTTCTAATGCTTCATTATTAGCCTGAACATCATTTGTTAAGTTTCCATCTGTCTCGCTTTTTGTTTGCGGCAGGTTATCATTCGTTTCTTCTAACATTTTTTTTAAATGTTTAAGGGTTCTGTTTAATTGGTTAAATCGATGTGGAAAGATAGTAAAGGTCTATTGAAAATCAAAATAATTCCCTTATTTATACTTTTGGTTGTTAAAAAAAATGTTTTTCTAAAGAAATATGATTATAATTTCTAGCTTTTTCTACTTGTTTTTTAAACCTCATAAGCTATAAGTAAAATTTACAGGGTTTATTTTTTTTAAAATAAAGGAGTAATAATAGTTCGGAAAGTCAAGTTTATTCTGGGTTTATTTATTTTTTTAGTAGGAGGAAGGCGATGTAACCAATGGGTTTGCGTTTCGTCTTTCATGACTAAAACACTTCCATGTTCCAAAATTAAAGAAACTGTTTCTTTGGTTGTTTTGTGTTTGAAAGCAAATTTCCTTTCGGCACCAAAACTGACAGAAGCAATGGCTCCATTTTTTTTTAAATCTTTTTCTCCATCACTGTGCCAAGTCATGCCTTCATTGCCATCATGATATAAATTTAGTAAACAGGAATTATATGTTTCGGCAGTTTTTTCCTCTACTATACGTTTTAATACTTCTAATTCAGGAGTCCAAAGAAGTGCTTCTTTAGTAATATTAGAATAGCTGTATTTAAAATTGGTATCGCCATACCAAGCTACTTTACGTTTGGTTGTTATGAGTTTCCCAAAAATAATAGCTTCATCATTTTTCCATTCGATGGTTTCTAATAAGCGATTAAAATAAAATGCAGCGTTAGAATAATCCATGATTTTACCATAGTACAGCACTGTCCCGTCTTTAGGTAAAATATTGGTGTTTTTGTCAAATTCCGTACTAAATAAATCCATTTTTTTTTAAATAAAGCAATAATTAAAGGGCTTAATTTTGACGGTAAACTTCAATTTGTTTTTTAGACAATCGCTGTTGTAACCAGAGTATCATCTTTCTTTTTTCGGCTTTTTCAATATCTTTTTTGCTTTTATAAACCAGAACAGGAACTACTTTAAGGCTATCTGTGTTTTCGTTAAAAACATGATTTGAAATAGAGATGTTATCTATGTTTGGGAATAAAATTTTCATTTCAGCAAGTAACTCTGAATTTTCAAAATAGTTCTCTTTAATTTGTTTTTTTAAACTTAAAATAGTGATGTCTTTTTGGCTTAAAGCCGATTTATTAAAGTTGATTTCATTTAAAATGTCACTTTTTAAATCGGTGGTGTCTTGTTTAATAATCAATTTTGTATTGTCTAATTCATAGTCTTTAAGACTCTTATTTAGTTTTTTAATTTCAGCATCACTAAAACGTTTGGAAAGAAAACCCAATTCTAAAATTTTCGGGTTTTTATTGAATTGCGTTTTTTGGTAAACAATGGTCATGCCTTTGTTTACAAATTCTCTGTCGGTAAAAACAGTAATTTGTTGTTTGTATTTTTTTTCTTCAAATAATTGGTAGGCAAAATAAATACTTGGAATTATAAAAATGATTAATAAAGTACTAATGAAATATTTTACTTTTTTCTGCATTTTCTCATCCACTTGCTTTTTAATTGGATAGGATAAAAATTTGACAATAAAAAAAGTAGAAATACAGATAAAAATACAGTTGATGGAGTACAAGTACATAGCTCCAAAAAAGAATCTAAAGTTGCCGGTAGCTACTCCATATCCAGCGGTACAGAGCGGAGGCATTAATGCCGTTGCAATAGCAACTCCAGGAATAGGATTTCCTTTTTCAACTCTAGTTATAGCAATAGCTCCAACTAAACCTCCAGAAAATGCAATGATGATATCATAAATATTAGGAGATGTTCTAGACAAAAGTTCGGGCTGCGTTTCTTTAAAAGGACTGATGTAAAAGTAAATAGTAGAAACTACTAAGCCCACTATGGTGGCTACTAAGAGATTTTTTAATGATCTTTTAAGTAATTGAAAATCATATATTCCAAGTCCAAAACCGGCTCCAATAATAGGCCCCATCAAAGGAGAAATAAGCATTGCACCAATAATTACAGCCGTCGAATTGACATTCAAACCCACGGACGCTACTACAATGGCACAGGCTAAAATCCATAAATTAGAACCTCTAAACGAGATATTCGATTTTACATTAACTAAAACCTTAGCCTTGTCTTCTTCGCCTTTGTTGAGGTTAATGTAGGCAATGATTTTGTTTACTAATAAATTCATTATTTTTTCTTTAAGTTATGTTTTAATAACATAAAACCAATACAACCAGCAGTTAAGGAAGAAAGTAAAATGATAAATTTAGCATTATTAATAATATGATGATCGTTAAAAGCAAGTAAAGTAACAAAAATGGACATTGTAAAACCAATACCGCCTAGAAAACCAACACCTATCACTTTTTTCCAGTTCAAACCTTTTGGTAATTTACACAAGCCAATTGAAACTGCCATAAAGCTAAATAAAGCAATACCTAATGGTTTACCTAGTACCAATCCCAATATAATTCCTTTACTATAATCCAAACTCAATGTTTCAACAATATCTGATCCTAAAACAATTGCAGTATTAGCTAAAGCAAATATCGGAAGGATAATAAATGCCACTGGTTTATGTAAAAAATGTTGTAATTTATAAGAAATAGAACTTTTACTTCCATCTTCAAAAGGAATTACAAATGCTAACAATACTCCAGTAATAGTAGCATGAACACCTGAATTAAGCATAAAATACCACATAATAACTCCACCAATAAGGTAAGGAAGTAGTTTGTATACTTTCATTCGATTTAAGATGAATAAAAACAACATAATACCAAAAGCAATCGCTAAATTAGACCAAAAGATAGTTTTAGTATAAAAAATGGCAATGACTAAAATTGCTCCTAAATCGTCAATAACAGCTAAGGCAGTTAAAAATACTTTTAATGCTAATGGCACTCGGTTGCCTAATAAAGAAAGCACACCTAATGCAAAAGCAATATCAGTAGCCATAGGGATTCCCGCTCCTGACTGAGTAGCTGTACCGTAATTAAAAAACAAATAAATACCAGCAGGAATAATCATTCCTCCTAAGGCAGCAAAAATAGGCAACAAAGCTTCTTTGATTTTAGACAATTCACCTATATAAATTTCTCGTTCCAATTCTAATCCAATTAGCAAAAAGAAAATAGTCATCAAACCATCATTAATCCAATATTCAAGACTTTCAGTTCCTACTTTCATGTGCCAAGTATGCAAATATTGTGTTGAAAATATGGAATTGGCTAGTAGTAATGATATTAAAGTACAACCAATTAAAATAAGTCCACTGGATTTTTCATTTTCAAAAAAGTCTGTAAAAAGGTCCGATTTGTAAAGGCGTTTAATTGTTTTTTTCATGGAATTAAGTTTGTTATTATCATTTAGATAAAGAAATGAATGATTTTGCTTCTATATTTATAAAAAATGTAGAGATATGCAAAAATAACGAAATACTTCATAAAATCTAGTTGTTAAAATGATAATATTAGACTATTTATGCTTCTTTAAAATAGGAAAACAAGAAATTGACTTTGCGTTTTTTGTTAATTTATTAAAGCCGTTTTAAAATGAAAGAACATTACAAGTAACGATTTTAGTTTTAAGTACTTTTAAATTAGTTTGTTATCTTTTTAGGAATAATTTTTTTAGAGAATTCAGTTAAAAGAATTTATTTATATCGGATTAATTTGTTCTCAATTAGTATTTTTGAATTGGATAAGAAAAAATGCTAAAAGTACTTTATGAAAATAGTAATATCACCTGCAAAATCATTGAATTTCGAGAAAGAACTGCCTACAAATCAGTTTACTCAACCTATATTTTTAAAAGAATCAAGACAAATTAGTAAGGTGTTGAAACAGCAATCGCCGAAAAACTTGTCTGATTTAATGTCTATTTCAGATAAATTAGCCGATTTAAACTGGCAACGTAATAAAGAGTGGAAAACACCTTTTACGCCTGAAAATGCGCGTCCTGCTATTTATACATTTGATGGCGATGTTTATACGGGTTTAGATGCTTATACCATTCCAGTTGAAAAATTAGATGTTCTTCAGGACAAATTAAGAATTCTGTCGGGTTTGTACGGAATTTTACATCCGTTAGATTTGATGCAAGCGTACCGACTGGAAATGGGAACGAAATTGCCTATTGAAGACAAAAAAAATCTATATGAATTTTGGAAGACAACTCTAACAAATTCGCTGAATAAAGAATTAAAAAAAGACGAATTGTTTATCAATTTAGCCAGTAATGAATATTTCTCAGCCATTGATCCCAAAGCCTTAAAAGTTCCAGTAATCACACCGGATTTTAAGGATTATAAAGATGGAAAACTTAAGATAATTAGTTTTTTTGCTAAAAAAGCAAGAGGAATGATGGTGCGTTATATAATTGATACTAATGCTGAAACCATTGATGATTTGAAAGGATTTAATTATGAAGGATATCAATTTGATGCCAATTTATCCAAAGGAAATCATTTGATTTTTACAAGATAAATGGATTTTGAATCCTTACTAATAAGGCGTAATAAATCATTTTAGATTAAAAAGTATAATTATCTGGAGTTAAGTTCAGTAGATTTTTGGATTTAAAATTGTGAATATCTATTTTGATAATTTGCGGTTTCTTTTGCTCTAAAATCTATCTTTGACATCCTTAAAAATAGAAATTATGAGCGCAATTTGGTACGAATGCAAAGTAAAATATAGAAAAACAGACGAAACAGGAAATCAAAAAATTACGACTGAACCGTATTTGATTGATGCCATTTCTTTTACAGAAGCCGAAAGTAGAATAAACGAAGAAATGAAGGCTTACATTAGTGAAGAATTTAAAATTACCAATATCAAAGTGGCTAATTATGCAGAGATTCATCCTTTTGAAAATGCCGATCGTTGGTTTAAATCTAAGATTTCTTTACTGGCTTATGACGAAGAAAGCGGTAAAGAACGCAAGACCAATATGTATTTTTTAATTCAGGCAAATGATGTGAAAGAAGCTTATGATAACACTGTTTTCACAATGAAAAGCACCATGGGCGACTATACTATTCCCGCTATTTCCGAATCGCCAATTGTAGATGTTTTTCCTTATTTCAGTGGAGATGAAGACGAATTAGAGCAATTAGAAAAGTTCAACGCACTTAAGGCTTCAAAACCAGAAATTGTAGCAGATACAGAAGACCACATGGAATTTGCTGTTGAGGAAGAAGAAACGGTTTCTTAATCATTTACATTTTCGAATAAAAATAAAATTCGCAAATTACATTTCCAAATGGATGTTGTAATTTGCGAATTTGTGGTTGAATTAATTTGTTTAAAAAATTATTTTTTTGGCAACTTTACTTTATCTAACATTTTATTAGCCAATTCAAGTTTTTCAGGAAATAGTATTTTTCCTTTAAACTCTTCCAGTTTTTTATTTATTTTCACAACTGGTATTTTTGCTTTATTTAAATCTTCCACTTTCATGTGTTTTAATTTTTTCGTGTTATTAAGAAACCTAAATAATCTTCTCCAACAATAAATGGCTCAAAAGTTTCATCGTTTTTTAATCCGTAAACATAAAAGTCATTCTTTAATTCTTCTAAATTATTCGTAATTCCCATTCTGTATAATCTTGTTCTGGCTTCGCTACTTCCAGTTGCAAAGATATAAGCTTCTGGGTATTTTCCAGTAAATGCATAAACAGTAGAAACAACTGTTGCTAAAACTTTAGTAGCATCCCCATTATTTGTTATTACACCGTCATTTATTTCTCTTGTTATAATATCTAAATCTCCAAAAGCTAAATTATAATAGCCTTTAATATTCATTTCGGTGTATTGGACTAATTTGACGATTTTACCTTTTATACCAATACTTTCAAATTCAAAGATGTTTAATTCAGCTTCTGTGGAATATTCGTACCTCGGATATTTCATTGTAGACATTAATTTCTACACAAATTTAATGAAATTTTTACGACTTTCAGTTTTTGTGGATCTAAATTAGGAAGTAGTTCTTTGTAAATGAGTGTTTAATAAAAAAATAATAAATTACATTTCCAAATGGATGTTGTAATTTGCGAATTTTTTAGTTTTATAATATCGATTATTTTTCTCCCACATAAGACACTTGATTTTCTTCTTTTCGATTACTGGCTTTAGTAGCAATAAAACTAATAATGAAAATTTGAAAAGCATGAAAAAGCATAATTGGAAGCAAGATAATCCCCATGGTACTTGGGTTTGGGAATAATATTTTAGCAAAAACGGTTCCGTGGACTAATGATTTTTTGGTACCACAAAACTGAGCCGTAATTTTATCTTCGATACTAAATCCAAGTTGGTTGCTAATATAACCACTAAGAAAATAAACCACATAAAATAATCCGAAAACTGCAACTGCAATTACCGTAAAATCGAAAGTATCTATTCCGCTAAAAACATTATCTTCAAACGAACTAGCAAAACTTTTATAGATAATTAAAAGGATAATGGATTTGTCAAACAAGGTCAAATAACTATTGTATTTTTGAGCTAAATTCCCCCAATAACGATGCAAAAGTAAACCCACAATAACTGGAACTACAACTTCAACTATGAGTTTACTGTATATTTCGCCCAGATCATAACTAGTGCCAGTATTATTTAAAAAAAGTCCTAACCAAAGCGGTGTAACAATAATTCCAATCAAGCCCGAAATACTGGCGTTAAAAATCGCTGCGGGAATGTTTCCTTTTGCCATAGAAACCATCACAACTGATGAAGAGACAGTGGAAGGAAGAGCTGCTAAAAACAAAAAAGCTAACCAAATATTTTTATCATATTCGGAATGGATTAAAGGGTAGAAACATAAAATAATGATTGGGAAAACTAAGAAAGTACAGGCTTGTACTAAAAGATGTAATCTCCAGTTTTTTAATCCTGTTTTTATTTTTTCAGGACTTAGTTTAAGACCATAAAAAAAGAAGATTAAAGAAACACCAACACTTGCCATTTTTTCTAACGGTAGAGGACTAGACCTACCTCCAAATTGAGGAAAAAAATAAGCGGTAAGGACAACTGTAATTATAGAAAGAATGAATTTGTCTATTTTGAATTTCATTATAGGATAATCTGATTTAAAATTTTTTCAAGTCTGCAAAGGTAAGAACGTATAAAAAGACAGAAAAACAGAAAGCTATTTTAGTATGTTTTTAACGGTTTTAATACAGCTAAAACTTTTAATTATTGAATGCTGGTGTTTGTAAACTAAACTTCATAAGGTAAATTTTCTTTTTTCCCATTCTCAATAGAGTAAAAATTTCTTAAAAATCTCATCAAAAATAAATCCGTGGATACGGAATGGGTAAATTAATTTTGATGAATTTTTAAACAGGCTCTAATTTTATGACACATAGTTTTTAAATATTTACTATGAATCCGTTTAATAATCTTGAACTAATAAATTATATGTACTAAAACCTTAAACCTGAATTACTCCCAGATTAAATGCTTTTTCGATAGGAGCGTGGTTAGCGGCTTCAATACCCATAGAAATCCATTTTCGGGTGTCTAATGGATCAATGATGGCGTCTGTCCACAATCGGGAAGCAGCATAATAGGGTGAAGTTTGTTCGTCGTAACGTGCTTTTATTTTGGCAAACAATTCGGCTTCTTTGGCTTCATCAACAATTTCTCCTTTGGCTTTCATCGAAGAAGCTTCTATTTGAGCCAATACTTTAGCAGCCTGAGTACCGCCCATAACTGCGAGTTCTGCACTTGGCCAGGCTACAATTAATCTAGGATCATAAGCTTTTCCACACATGGCGTAGTTTCCAGCACCATAAGAATTTCCAACAATCACGGTAAATTTAGGAACAACCGAGTTGCTTACCGCATTCACCATTTTAGCGCCATCTTTGATGATTCCGCCTTGTTCCGATTTAGAACCCACCATAAATCCAGTAACGTCTTGCAGGAAAACCAAAGGAATTTTTTTCTGGTTGCAGTTGGCTATAAAACGAGTGGCTTTGTCGGCACTATCGGAGTAAATTACGCCACCAAACTGCATTTCGCCTTTTTTGGTTTTGATTACTTTGCGTTGGTTGGCTACAATTCCCACGGCCCAGCCGTCAATGCGGGCATATCCCGTAATAATAGTTTGTCCGTAGCCGTCTTTGTAAGCTTCAAATTCCGAATTATCGACCATTCGACTAATGATTTCCATCATATCGTATTGTTCGGTTCGGGCTTTTGGCAGAATGCCATAAATTTCTTTTTCGTCTAAGGTTGGTTTTTTAGCTTTAATGCGGTTGAATCCCGCTTTGTTGTAATCCCCAATTTTATCAACAATATTTTTTATTTTGTCTAAGGCGTCTTGGTCGTTTTTAGCTTTATAATCCGTCACACCTGAAATTTCACAATGTGTGGTGGCTCCGCCCAAGGTTTCGTTATCAATACTTTCGCCAATGGCGGCTTTAACCAAATAACTTCCTGCAAGGAAAATGCTCGCTGTTTTATCTACAATAATGGCTTCGTCACTCATAATAGGTAAATAGGCACCACCTGCAACACAGCTTCCCATAATAGCCGAAATTTGGGTAATTCCCATGCTGCTCATCATCGCATTATTTCTAAAAATACGCCCAAAATGTTCTTTATCAGGGAAAATTTCGTCCTGCAAAGGCAAATACACTCCGGCGCTATCAACTAAATAAATAATAGGAATTTTGTTTTCCATTGCAATTTCCTGTGCACGCAGATTTTTCTTAGCGGTAATAGGAAACCAGGCACCTGCTTTTACAGTGGCATCATTGGCAACAACAATACATTGTTTTCCTTTGATATAACCTATTTTTACCACAACACCTCCCGAAGGACATCCGCCGTGTTCCTTGTACATTCCTTCTCCAACGAGTGCTCCAATTTCAATACTTTCAGCTTTGGCATCCAATAAATAATCAATGCGTTCGCGAGCGGTCATTTTGCCTTCGCTGTGCAATTTTTGAATGCGTTTTTCGCCTCCTCCTACTTTTATTTTAGCGAACTTTTGTCGTAAATCAGAAAGTAAAAGTCTATTGTGGTCTTCGTTTTTGTTGAAGTTTAAATCCATAGTGTTTGTAATTGCAAGAAAATTGATGGCTAAAATACAAAACCATTAATCCATTTTATAAGATGAAGAAAGATTTTTTCTGATTGATACAGAAGTTGTATATATTGGAACACTGATACAACAGATTTAGCAGATTATCACGGATAAAATTTTTAAAAAAAACTTAGCGATTGTTAGTGGTTTCTATGCGAAACTTTGCGTTATTGGAAATAAATAAAAAAAGAACCGCAGACTCACAAAGTTTTAAATTTGCTAATCTGCGGTAAAAAAAAATAAAAAAAAATAAAATTATTTCTTCGATTCGTTAACGAGTCTTTTTAGAATTGCCCATTGTTTTAGCGCATCACGCGCTTCGACAGCTGGATAGCCTAACATGGTTTTTCCCGCAGGAATATCACAAGTAACACCTGATCCTGCACCAACTATTGCACCATCGCCAATAGTAGTATGATCTTTTATAGAAGCACTTCCGCCAATGATTACACCGTTTCCTAAAGTGACAGAACCTGCTAAACCACTGTTTCCTGCCATAATACAAAATTGTCCGAGCTTACTGTTGTGTCCTATTTGAACCAGATTATCAATCTTACAACCATCGCCTAAAACAGTCGAGCTGAACTTTCCTCTGTCAATACAGCTATTTGCTCCAATTTCGACATTATTTCCAATGATTACATTTCCAATTTGTGGAATTTTTACCAATCCTTTTTCAGGACAAGGACGGAATCCAAAACCATCTGCTCCAATAGTAGCGTTAGGATGAATAATACATCCATTACCAATATGACAACGTTCTCTAACTACAGTTCCTGACCAAATTACCGTGTTTTTTCCAATAGTACATTCGTCCAGGATAGTTGTGTTTGGGTAAATTGTAGTGTTTTCTCCTATTTGAACCTTAGGTCCAATGTAACTTCCTGCGCCAATTTTTGTTCCAGCTCCAATAGTCGCTGTTTTATCGACTACTGCAGTGGGATGAATATCTACGTGAAATAGAGGTAGAGGTGGTGCAAAAAGTTCCAAAATTTGGGACATGGCCAAATCAGCATTTTTTACTTTTATAAAAGCTCTGTTTTCTCCTGGTTCAATAGAAATATCTTCGTTAACTACTGCAACACTTGCTTTTGAACCAGCCCAGAATTTTTCGTATTTTTTGTTTCCTATAAAAGAAATTTCAGTTTCTGAAGCAACTTCAAGTTGTTCAGGAGCAGTAATTTTTTGTAGCGTGTTGCCTAAAATAACACCTTTAAGGACTTCGTTTATTTCTTCAATGGAGTAGGATTTCATGCTTTTAGATAAATTATATATTTTTCAAATAAAGTGATTCTATAGTGATAAAACAAATATTTTGATATTTTGTAAGTTAAAAAATCAAAGAATGTACTTGTTTTTTACCAATTTGCAATCTTTTTCTGTTTGGAAGCCGTTTCAAATAAAATTATAAAACGGTAGAAAATATAAAAGCTGTCTCAAAATTATAGTATTGGGACAGCTTCTGTGTTAATTTAATAATATTTAACGATTTTTATATCCGTTATTATTTCCTCGGTGGTCATCTCTGTGATCATAACGTCTATCATCATCTCGACGATCGTTTTTTCTGTAATTGTCAGCATAACGATTGTTTTTAGAATATCGACGGTCTTCTACATATCTTCGGTTAGAATCTCTATTATTGTTATAGTATTTAACTTTGTGATTATTGTAGTAAGAATAGGGACGGCTTCCGTGGTATCCTCTCAATTCAACACGATGAGCACGATTCAAATCGTAGCTTCTGTATCGAGATGGAAGATAACGTGTACGACACCAGTTTCCATTATCTAAATAAACGTATAATGAACTATTTACGTCATAATAAGTTTGGATTTCGGGTAGATAATAAAAATCTACGTTTACATGTTGTCTAGGTACCCATGCTGGTCTAACCACTACTGGTCTTCCGATGTTTACGTTTACTGAAACTTGTGCTTGCGAAGTGCTAGCGGCAAATAAAATAATTCCTGTTACGATTAATTTTAAAGATCTCATGATTTCTATTTTTTAAATTTTATGTTTTTTTCAACTTAATAAATCCAATTCAATTAGTGTGCCAAAAATATTTTGTTAACTTTCTTTTAACTTTTAAAATAAAAACAGATACTATTACATTCCTTTTTTATTTGTTTAAATAATTTCGTAATATTTGAATTAGTTTGTTTTTTTTATTAGCGTATTTATGGTTTTTATTTAATTTTTACATTTTACATTTAAAATTATATAAGGTATTCATTCAGGATAATACTTGATGTTTTTTTTTAAACTTCATCTCTTTTTTACTATTTCACTGGCTATTTGGATGAAATAATTTTTTTTGTATTGGAATAGTAATAAATAAAATAGAATAATTAGGACTGATTTTACTATTTGATAAATCTATTAAAATTGTATTACCAACCCCAAAATTACTATCCATCTTAAGAATTACTAGAAAGTAGATATTTAAAATTCTTTCAGATTTTAGAATTTGAAATCGTGCAAAAGATAATTGTTTTCTATTAATTTATTATTTCAAATAATATGCCATGATATTTTTTGTTAACTTTTTTTTAACTTTATAAAAAGTTAAAAAAAAAGAAACGCAATTAGCGTTTCTGTAGTATTTAAGGATTAAAATAAATTATTCCGTTAGTTAGAATTATTAAAAATGTCTGTTCTAGTGCAGTCGAGATCCAATAATGATTCACGACAGCGCTCGAACAGACAATATGACCAATTTATATTTCAAAACGGTATTACACCCAATAGGTTAATTTAGTGTTTTTTACCGTTTCCCTTTTCATTTCCATGTTTAGAGTTGTTGTTGCCAGAATGTTTGTTTCCGCTGTTGTAATTATTTTTGTAAACAACTTTTTTGTTATTATTTTTATAGCCAATAGATTTTTGTGGTTTTCCTTTATATCCTTTATAATATTTCGCTTTATGACTTTTATAATGTACATAAGGCGTTCTTCCGTGATAATCATTTAGAACTACTTTATAACCATTGTATAAATCATAACCTCGGTATTGTTGTGGTAAGTTTCTGGAACGAATCCATTTTCCATTACCATAATAAATAAATTGCGAATTACGTATGTCATAATAACTTTGAACATCAGGAATGAAGTAATAATCAATATTACTATATCCCGCAGGCCCCCAAGCTGGTGGAGCACCTACATTTACATTTAACGAAACTTGTGCTTGAGTAGTTGTACTGGTTACTAGTAATATAATTCCTGCTGCTATTAATTTTAAAGTTTTCATAGTTTTTATTTTTTTAAAGTTGTATTAAAATTTTATTGTTATAAGGCAAAAGCCAATTATTGTGCCAAAAAAAAAGATAGCGGTTTAATTTTTTGCTAAAAAAAAACAGCTCTACTTTTTTAGAAGAGCTGTTTTTAGTTGTATGTGTTTGATTTTTAAAGCAATAATATCAATAAAAGCACAATAATGATAATAGCACCAATAGATAAATAAACTCCCTGTCCTGATGATTTTAAATTCTTTTTAATAGTTTTTACTTCAGTTCGTAACTCTTTTTTTTCTGAAGAAGATAAGTCTGACTTATCCATTTTTTTAATTTCATCTAACCGATTAAGCATTGTTTTAACTTCGGCAGGAATTTCCTTTGTATTCTCTACTGTATTTTTTTCTGCTGCGTAAGTGCTTGGCAGAATACCCAATGATAGTACCATTACCATCAAATAAAAGCTTAGTTTTTTCATACTTAAATAGTTTAAATTAAAAATGTGATTCTTTTTTATAAATGTACTCATTAATTAATTATGAAATAGCAAGTAGTACTTTTTTTATTTAAAAGGAACAATTTTAGGCTTGGCTAATTCAAAATTTTGAAATCCAAAATCAGTGGTTTCAAACGCATTGGTTTTAAAAATATTATCTCCAGAAAAAGGAATTTTAGGGTAATATGAAAGTGAAAGTTGGAAGGAACTAAAAACCAGATAATCATTACTAATCAGTAAACCAATTCCTATTTTAGAATAGATCGTGTTAGTGTGCATCAAATTATTTTTATTACCAATAAATGCAATGGAATAATTAAAATACGGATTGAAACGAAAGCCCCAAATTTCTTTTGGAGCATAGGATTGGGTTTGAAAAGTAAGTAACATTTTTTGCGTTCCATAAACGGGACTATTAAATCCTCGGATACCATAGTCTTCATTGATAGTCACTAAATCGGCTAAACTATTTTGTCTGTTGATACCAATAATTAGTTGAGGTTTAATAAATTGTCTGACTTTCCATTTTCCAATTTCTAAAAGATTGGTGAAATAATTGGCTTGAAAACGAATAGTGCTTTGTTCAGTTTTAGATTGTTTAAAAAAACTACCTATTTCAAAATCAGTACTTAGAAATCCCCATTTATGGTAGTTGCCAAAAGAAATTTGTGCTCCTAAATAGGAACGCCATTGACTGTTTTTATATTGATAACCTCCTGTAATTCCATAAATTCTACCTATGGGAATGTCTTCGATTTGTCCATTTCTAAAAATATAACGGTCTTCAATAAATTGACGTGTATTAATTCCTACTCCTGTTAGAATCATTTTCTCTGATGAATAAAAACGAATAGGGTCTGATGCTGCAAGTGGACCTATTTTGTAATTTTTATTTAAAAATCCTGTAGATAGAATTAAATTTGTTGTTCGTTGGGTAATTGCATCCGATTTGATAATCGGGAAAGCTCTTCCTAACCATAGATCCTGTATGTCGAATTTAAAATCTTGAGAAGAAATACCTCCGGTAACATCTTGAATACTATCTTTTAAAAAAAATTGATTGATGTTTATTCCACCAGCCCATTTGACTAATGGAGAATAAAATGGACGTTCTATGGCAATGCCTTTCGAATAATAACCATCAAAATCAACATTGTATTTCAATTCTGTTCTAACAAAGGAGTTTTTGATATTAGGAACCAAATAACTTATATTATTGGCGTTTTTTCTATCATTTTTTCGATGGGAATAATAATAATCCAGTTGGTGTCCTATTCCAAAAAAATTACGTTCCTTGAGTCCAATTCCAGTTTTAGAACCAGACACTGAAAATTTAGGAATAGAACTCCATGAATCTAAAACACGAACATAAACATCTACAGAGTCTGATTGTGGAGCTACTAATTTTTCAGTAATATTCACTCTGTTGATAAAATTTTGGCTTCTCAACAAACGTTCCGATTCTCTAATTTCGAATAAATTGTAAGCTTTATTTTTTGAAAAAAGCAATACATTTTTTATCGCTATATTTTTAGATTTCAGATGAGCCCAATTTCCCGTTTTTTCAGTCCAGCGGACTGGAACTTGAGTGCTGTCTATTTCAGAATAGCCAAAAGGATCCAGTGTTGTAATATGGATACGTCTAATGATTTTGCCTTCTACATCCAGATGTGTAGATGGAGGCGTCTTTTTTTTGACGCTTTTAGACTTGGTAGGTTTGAATATTAAACGATGGAAAAATTTTGACGTTTTATTTTGTCTCGGATTGTAAATACCAGGAAGCGAAACGCTGTCTTTAAACGTGTTTTTATTTTGCGAAAACGAAAGTTGATAACAGAAGAATAAAACAAGAAAACCTATTATTTTATAACTAAATAGCATAGAAAATGGTTTTAAAACGAATACTCTTTTGATTGTTTTCTAATTTTACACGAAAAATTTCTTTATCACACCGTTAAATTAATTTTAGTTGACTTTAATTTCAAAAGTCTATTGTATAAATTAATCGGTAAATTCTTTTTCTTCATGATGAGTAGGAAGAATAGAAATTCCTTTTTGAAACAAGAGGTTGTTAGGGTAAACGACTTCTTCTCCTTCAATTGTTTTTAATACAATATGAAATGCTGCAATGTCTACTATTTCGCCAATAATTGGAAAATCTTTATCGTGTATTTTGATGCTGTCTCCAATTTTAAATGGAAACGAAAAAAACAAAATTACTCCAGCGGTAATATTACTTAAAATAGACCATTGCGCAAACATAGCCACACCTACCACCGTAGCCATTGAAGAAATGGCCCAGATGATATCTTTTTGTTGCACACCCCAAATTATAATTAACGCTATTATGGCTAAAATATTAATCAGTATATGGATGTATTTAGTAACTAGATTGGTTCTATATTCAATTTTGTGGGAAGTTTTAGCAAAACGGCGTACTAACTTATTTGAAATAAGACGTAGGACACCCACTACTACAACTATTACACTGCTTATAATTATTTCGTTTGCATAATCTTTAAAAAAAGTCATCCGTTGTGGTTTTAAGTTAAATTAATCAAATATTGATACACTTTATCCACTGGGAACCCAATTACATTGGCATAAGAACCTTCAATTTTTTTTACGCCAATAAACCCAATCCATTCTTGAATGCCATACGCACCAGCTTTATCAAAAGGTTTGTAATTTTCAATGTAATATTCAATGACCTCATCCGTTAATTCGTTAAAAGTAACTTTGGTAATTTCGAATATCACTTCGGTTTTTGTGTTTGTTTTAAAACAAACCGAAGTAATTACCTCATGAGTAGCATTCGATAATGATTTTAAAATATCAAAAGCATCTTGTTTGTTTTTTGGTTTTCCAACCGCTTTTTCGTTGTGCCAAACTATGGTGTCACTGGTAACCAGAATTTCGTTTTCATTTAATTCGCCTTCAAAAGCAGCAGCTTTCAATTCGGCTAAATAATTAGTGATGGCTTCTCTTTTTAATTCGACTGGAAAAATTTCTTCAATTTCTTTTAATCGAATTTCAAAATCCAAATCCAAATCCTTGAAAAACTGTTGTCTTCGTGGCGAACCCGAAGCTAATATGATTTTATATTGTTTTAATTTATTTCGAAGCATGGTATTTTATGTTTAAAGTAATAATTAAAATGGATAGAATTCCAAAAAACAAAATCCATTTTAGGACTTTACTTAAAATAGTAAAGTCGGTTTTTGATGTTGCTGTCCAAATTTTAATGCAAAAATAAAGCAATGGTCCTAAAATAAATAACAAACTGTAAATTGTTGCGATAATTAAATTATTCGAAACCAAATAATTATTAACGTAATAAAGTAATGCTATTATGGGAACAAAACTTAAAATAAAAAGCAGTTTTGTTGTTTTTTGAATACCTATAACAATAGCTAATGTTCTCATTTCTTGTTGTTTGTCGCCATTAAAATCTTCTAAATCTTTTACTATTTCACGAAGCAAATTAATCATAAAGGCAAAAATAGCGTAGTCTATAAGTATCGAAAATAATCGTGCCATTACTACCTGATTGCTGCTATCAGTAGCGGGAAAAATATCGAAAACCCCAATAATAATAACGCTGATAGCTAATATTAAAGCGATTACAATATTCCCAATTAGCACTATTTGTTTTAAGCTGCTAGCGTAAATATATAGGGTTGCGGCTATCAAAATAAAGATGGCGGCAAAATTAGGTCGCATAATCACATTGGATAAATAAAACCCAATGGCTACGCCACTAACATTCAAAAGTGCATAAATGTTATAGGCTTGGTTTTCTGAAATGCTTTTGCCTACAATTACTTTATTTGGTTTGTTGTTTTTGTCGGTTTCCTGATCAAAAATATCGTTAATTACATATCCAGCTGCTGCAATTAAAACCGTACTTAAAACTAATAATCCGTATTGCCAATCGGCTAGTGCCAAATCAATTTTTTGTAATTTCAAAAAACCATATCTAAAAATGAGCTGCATAAAAGCCAGCATCAGTAGATTTTTGTATCGAATTAGGTTTAGGAAGTTCATTGGGTAGTGTTCAGTATTCAGTAATTAGTGTTCAGTTACCCCAAATTTTTGAGGATTTAAAATCATGTAGTTAATTAGTTTTCCAATTTCTTCACTTTCAGAAATTAAAATAATATAGGCTTCATTTGAAATGTAGTTGCATTTATAAGCAAATTCAATCCAAACTTGTGTTTCTGAATTTTCTGCATCAGAATCAGTTAATTTACTATGAAAATGTCTAGGATATATTCTTTTTCTATAAGCTTCAGCTATGTTTGCAGGTACACTTCTACTGGAACGTCTAATTTGATCTGTCAAAGAATAGATTTCTTCTTTCGGAAATGATTTGGATATTTCAAAAATTTTCATCGCCAAGGCAAATGATTTTTGATAAGCTAGTAAATCTTGAAATTTCATTTGTTTTATCTTAATTGTTATCTGAATACTGATTACTGCTTTCTGACGACTGAATACTGACCACTGTTATCTAGTCGTATTTTGCATCAAAGCTTTCCATCCATTTTCCCTGCACTTTCATCACTTGTTCAATTACATCACGAACAGCGCCTTTTCCACCATTTCTATGCGAAATGTATTTAGAAATTCCTTTTATTTCAGGACAAGCATCTTGTGGACAGGTAGGCAATGCTACTAATTTCATTACATGGTAATCAGGAATATCGTCGCCCATATATAAAACTTGTTCCTGTTTGATTTGGTGAAGATCAATGTATTCGTCAAAAGTTTCCACTTTGTCCGGAGTTCCTAAATGGATATCAGTAATGCCCAGATTGCGCAAACGAACACGAACGCCTTCATTGCTTCCGCCCGAAATGATACATACATTGTAACCACTGTCTACCGCCGCTTTCATTGCATAACCATCACGGATATTCATGGTTCTCAACATTTCGCCATCGGTGTTTACAAATACGGAACCATCAGTAAGTACGCCATCCACATCAAAAATAAATGTGGTGATCTCATTCATTATTTCTTTATAACTTTTTGCCATTCTCTTGAATCGATTGTGTTAGAATTTTATATAGTTTTAATTGATTTTTATTGGTTAAAAAAGCTTCGTGTGCAGCAATAGTTTTTTGGTCATTTCGAATTGCTGGCCCAGTTTGCGCTTCTTCTGGCGAAAGCGTTTGTGCTTTTTGAACAGTTTCTTCCATTAAAGGTTTTAGAATTTCAAACGGGATTTGGTTTTCGGTGCAAATTTCGTTTCCAATAGCAAAAAGATGATTGGTGAAATTATTCACAAAAACGGCTGCCACGTGCAAGGCTTTTCGTTGATCTGAATTGATAGCATACACTTTATCCGAAATAATTTTAGCCACCCGATTCAAAACCTGGTAATCGGTTGGATTTTCGGCTTCTAAGCAAATGGGAATCTGTTTGAAATCGACAGCAATTCCTTTGGTAAAAGTTTGTAAAGGATAAAAAACGCCTTTTCGATTATTATCATTCACAATTGTCAGCGGCATACTTCCGGAAGTATGCGCTACGAGGCGATTTTTAAACGGAAGTTCTCCCGAAAGACTTTCGATAGCATCATCAGAAATAGCAATGAGATACAAATCGACTTCTTGTAAATCATCTAAATCGCTGATAATTTGTTCCGAATGGAGTAGGTGAGTAAGGCTTTCCTTTTTTCGAGAAAAAACCTGCACCAATTCTATTTCGCTTCCCGATTTTTCGAGGTTTTGGAATGTAGTAATCAGCTGTTGCGCTACATTTCCCGAGCCGATAATACTTACTTTAATCATGCGGTAAAATTAACAAAAAAATTAGCCACAGTTTACAATGATGTCAAGAAATTAATCTATAAAATCAGTGTATGCTGTGGCAATTGTAACGGTGTATAATGATGTATTATTATAGTGTGATTCAAATCCAGCTGAAAACCATTGGAATCATTTTACTATTATTTCTTGTAATATTTTTTATACTTTGGATAGGTAATAGCGCCAATTAAAGCGATTCCTCCTAATGAATAATAAATCCAGTCTAATGAATGCGCTTCACCACTAGCATACGAATGCAGTCCTACCAAGTGGAAATTTACTCCATAATAAGTAAACAAAATCGAAATAAAAGCAAACATACTCATCAGGTTGAAAATCCATTTTCCTCTTAAAGCAGGTACAAAACGAGCATGAATAACAAAAGCGTAGACCATAATACTAATTAATGCCCAGGTTTCTTTTGGATCCCAACCCCAGTAGCGTCCCCAACTTTCATTAGCCCATTGTCCACCAAGAAAGTTTCCAATAGTCAACATAATTAAGCCGATGGTTAATGCCATTTCGTTGATATAAGTGATTTCCTGAATGTTCAAATCCATTTTGGTTTTGTTCTTTTCGTTGGTAAAAAAGATTAGCAACAACGATACAAAACCAAGTATAAATCCTAATGCAAACGGCCCGTAACTCGCTACAATTACCGCAACGTGAATCATTAACCAGTACGAATTCAACACCGGTTGCAGATTAGCAATTTCCGGGTCAATCCAGTTCATGTAAGCTGCCATTAAAATCATAGCGGTTACAAAGGCAGATGAAGCTACTGTTAATTTTGATTTGATATCGAAAGCCAATCCAAAGAACATCGTTGCCCAGGAAACATAAACAATAGACTCATAAGCATTACTCCAAGGCGCGTGCCCTGAAATGTACCAACGGGCAATTAATCCTGCGGTATGTAATGCAAACAATAATCCAATGAAAACGTGCATGCCGTTAACCAAATAATTTAATGCTTTTCTTTCCTTGAATATTTTTAAGATGGTGAATAAAAGCATCAAAATTGCCGCTGATAAATACCAATACGGTAGTTTTTGGAAAACATCATATTTGTTATATAAAATTTCCATAGTGACTTTGTCTTCTGAAGGCAATACTTTTTCTCCAAATTTCTTTTGGAAACCATGTAAACTTTCTAGTAATTCATCCGAATTTTTATAATCTCCAGAAACAGCCGCATTGGTCAAAGAACCAAAATACAATGGTAAAACACTTTTGGCATACGTAGAATCCATCCCTTTTAAGCCCGCTGTTGCTAGTTCGTTAATAGAAATCCATTTGTTGTTAACATCATTCGGAATTGGGAAAATCTTCAAAATAGTTCCGCTCAATGCTGATTCCATTAAGTTAACCTTCTTGTCCGTTTCAACAAAATCTTTCTCAAACTGATTTGGATTTGCTGCCTGATAAGCCGCTTCTAAATAAGGGGATAATTTGTAATTTCCTTGTCCATCAAAAAAGGCAATAAAAGGCGCGTATTTTGCTTTAGCATCAATACCAATAATTTTTCGGATGCTGTCATTTCCGCTTTTGATGTAAATCAAAGGAACTTCAATCCAAAATTGAGCATATTGTGACATCGATAAAAATACCTGATCTGAATTCATGCCTTTGTATTCGTTAGCATGACTTACTTTTCGCAACAATTCTGATGAAAAAGTATTAATCGGTTTCATTCTTCCGCCTGCATCCTGAATAATCAATCGACCAAATTGAGCGGCGTGTTTTTCAGAAACCTTGTATTTTGTAATTAAAGAATCTATTTGTTTTTCAGTTGGAGCCACTCTTACAGGCATCTTTCCCGCTTTTGCTGGTTCAGCGGTATGTGCGTGATTGTGTTCCTGTTCTGTATGTTCCTGATTGTGGTCGTGTCCTTCATGATCATGGTCGTGATCTGGCATTTGTGCAAAACCATTAAAACTTAAGAATAAAACTAAAACAGTAATTAATTTTTCTTTTTTGTTCTTTACTACTTCTAGTTTTCGTTTCACATCAGCAAAACGAGAATGCTTGGTAAACATAATAGCCATCATAGAAAAGAATAATAAAAAATAACCCGCGTAAGTAATATTTGTTCCCCAGAAATCGTGGTTTACAGAAAGTACCGTTCCTTTTTCGTCTGGATCAAAAGAAGATTGGAAAAAACGATAGCCTTTATGGTCTAAAACATTATTCATGAAAATTCGAGCATCAAATGGTTTTTCTGCCGAATCCTGAACGGTTACCTTACTTTCAAAAGAAGAATAACTTTTCTCTGTACCTGGATATTTTTCAGCAATAAAATCGTTCAATTGAATTTTAAATGGTAAAATATACGCTTTACTACCGTAGAATAAAGAATATTCTATGTTTCCAATTTTCACTGTTTTAGGTTCGCCTACTTTTCCTTTAGAACCTAAAAGGGTGATTTCTTTCTCTTGTCCTTCGGCATTTACGGTTACAACTAGAGCGTCTTCGTGAGTTCTTGCTTTAAAGTCATTATTGGATTCATATTCAATAGTTCCTCTTACAGCAGGATCTGGAAAAACAATTCTAATATCACCAATGCTGTATAACGAACGCATCATCAACGGCTGAACATTGTCTTTTGTAACCGCTCCTTGAAACTTATCAGCCATACGCATAAAGTTACCTTCAAATGGCGTTTGTATAGTATATTCTTTTCCGTCAAAGTTAATGTTGATAGCACCATCTGTAGGTTTGTTTAAAGCAAAAAGTACGTTGTGTATGTTTTGAACTTCTCCTTCTTTCAGGAAATGCTCGTGACGTCCGCCATCGCCAGCTTCAACTAATTTCATGTACAAAGTTCCGTTAGCATCTGGTTTTACATACTCTTTTGCGCCCATAATGAAGTTTTTGTATTTTACTTCAAATGGTGTATCGGCAAACTGTCCAGAAACAGAAAAATTATTGTTGGTTACAGGTGAAAGCAATAAGGGTTTTTCAAAAACGCGGCGTTTCATTTCGCCTTTGTATTCTCCATCTACAAAAACAGACAGGAAAGTTTTTTCAGAATAAAATTGGTTTTCGGCAGCGCCTTCGCGAATAGGCATCACGCCTTCATAACTAATATAACGGGTGATAAAGGCTCCTAAAAGAATTAAAATAAAAGCCAAATGCAGCAATAAAGTAGCCCATTTTTCTTTTTTCAGTAATTGGTATCGTTTGATGTTTCCAATGAAATTAATCATAAAAAACACCATTATTACCTCAAACCACCAAGCATTATAAATCCAAATTCGGGCAGTATCGGTATTGTACTTACTTTCTATAAATGTTCCAACTGCCATTGCTATTGCATAAGACAAAAAAAGAAAAGCCATTATTCGTGTAGAAAATAAAAAAGAGTATATTTTTTTATCCATTATTTAAGGGATTGTGTTTTGTAAAAGTCCCACAAAAGTACTTAAAAATGTTGAGTTCCAAAGCCGTGCAATTGTTAATTAAATCCAAAATTAAGATCAGAAAAGGAGTCTTTTTTACGGAAATAAAACACGATAAATGATCATCAAAAACTGGATTATGAAAGTTATAGTGTTGCTATTTATATTCTAAATTCCAAACAGAAATTTAAATAATATTCATAATTTAAAATTCTCATTCTTTATATCGTCTTTTTATGGCTTACTTTTGCAAAAAAGTAAACAACACGATTTTTTATAAAGTATGACTAAGGCTAAACATTTCCAACTCATTTTAATTTTAGGTTCAATGACAGCATTGGGTCCCTTTTCTATAGACATGTATTTGCCTGGTTTTTCAGGAATTGCAGCTGATTTGAATACAACTGTAGCCAAGGTTTCTATGAGTTTATCCAGTTATTTTATTGGAATTTCAGCGGGACAACTACTTTACGGGCCTTTATTGGATCGTTTTGGAAGAAAAAAGCCTTTATTTGTTGGATTACTAGTTTATATTTTAGCTTCATTAGCTTGTGCTTTTGTGAATGATATTGATGCTTTTATTGGTTTTCGTTTTGTTCAGGCCGTGGGAAGTTGTGCTGCTGCTGTAGCTTCTCTAGCTATGGTTCGCGATTTATTTCCGGCTAAAGAAACGCCTAATGTTTTGTCTAAATTAATGCTTATAGTAGGGCTTTCGCCAATGTTAGCGCCTACAGTTGGTGGTTATGTGACTACTTATTTTGGCTGGCATACGGTTTTCCTTATTCTGGCTGCTATGGGCGCTTTTGTACTTTTGGCTACTCAATTGGGTTTGCCTAATACACACAAACCGGATTTATCCATTTCTTTAAAACCAAAACCCATTATCACTAACTTTATTTCTATTCTAAAAGTACCACAATTCTCTACCTATGCTTTTACGGGAGCTATTGCGTTTTCTGGTTTGTTTACTTATGTGGCTGCATCGCCAATACTTTTTATGGATATTTTAAATGTTGATGCCGAAATTTATGGATGGATTTTCGCATTGATGTCGCTGAGTTTTATAGGTTCCAGCCAATTAAATTCAGTTTTATTGAAACGTTTTTCGAGTGAACAAATGATTTTTGCTGCTTTGATTTCCCAATCCATTATTAGTTTTGTTTTCTTGATTTTGGCTATTAATGATCTTTTAGGATTATATGAAACTATTGGAATGCTTTTCTTGTTTCTAGCTTGTTTGGGAATTTCAAATCCCAATACGGCAGGATTGTCTCTTGCTCCTTTTTCTAAAAATACGGGGAGTGCATCGGCATTGATGGGAGCTACACAGCTAGGGATTGGTGCTTTGGCTTCTTTTGGAGTTAGTCTTTTTGTGAAAGATTCCATTACTCCAATGGTTGTTATTATGACTTCGACTACGATATTGGCACTCTTTATTTTGATAATTGGCAAGCGAAAAATCAAAACGACTATTGTAAATACGGGTGATGATGCAAAAGTAATGGCGCATTAATTTATACACAACAATTGGAGTAGAGACAGTATTAGTTTTTATATAATTCCAATGCTTTTTGCAAAATGGTTTCAATTGTTTTTAGGGGTAAATCCTGGTTTGGATTAACTCTTAAAACCTTCATTTTTTTTCGGTCTCCTTCTTCTAACTCGGGAAAGTCAAGGAGTTTTCCTTCTACCATAAGTATGTAAGGTTCGTTTGTTTTTTTATCGATCCATAAATAGCAAAATATTTTTTTCTTGTAACAAAAACAAGGCATTCCCCATTTTTGTGTTTCGGTGATGTCTTTGTCCTGATTTAGAATTATACTTCGCAATGCCAACAAGCAACTCTGGTTGGGTTCGGTTTTGTTTAGGTAATAATTTTCTAGTGCTTCCATTAATTTTTTTCTTTTGCTTTAAGACCTACTGGAATTTTTAAATCGCCCGTGTCGTACATATTGATGTAAATGTCTAATGTGTCTTTGCTTCCAATTTCGGTCAATCGATATCGATCCAGTAATCCAATGTTATTAAAACCATTAGGGGTTTTAAATGCACAACAACTTCCTGCTCTAAAATAAGTCATTTTTTTATTGTTCGGTCCAAATAGTGCGTTTAGAAATCGTCTTTCGTTTAGTGGTCCGCTTTTATCATTTGCACCACCCACTTTAATTGGGTTTAATTGATCGTAACCATAGGTTTTGTCGTCAGTTGTTTCAGTTAGCCAATAGGTATTGTTATCCATTAATTCGACTGCCTTGGTACGTGTATCGCCAACGCCTTTGTCTTCGTTAGTACTTGTTTTTGTTTGTGAGAAGCAAGGAATTGTGATAAATAGTAGTGGTATAAGTAGTTTTTTCATGGTTTGGTTAGGTTAGTTAAATAATTTTCGTTTACTATCGATATATCCATTTTTAAAATGCCATTTTATCTTTTTAATGTGAAATGTCCAGAAAAAAACTTTCCATCTCCAAAATCTATTTTAAACCAGTAATCACTTGTCTGCATTTCTTTTCCATTGTATAAACCGTCCCAACCTCCGCTGTTAGCGGTTAGCTGTTTTAATAACTTTCCATATCTATCAAAGATGAATATTTTAGAATTTGGAAATTTATTAATTCCCTTTATTTGCCAGTAGTCATTAAAACCATCACCATTTGGAGTAAAGAATTTTGGAAAATCTATAATTGTAACTTCTGAAGTGTCTTCTCCACAACCTTCTTTGTCTCTAACAGTAACCCTATAATTACCGCCTTCGATATTTGAAAAATAATTACTGTCTTTATAGTTTGTACCATCTATTGAATATTCAAAATTCCCATTACCAGAAGCTATTATTTCAATGTAATTATTGCCTAATTCTCCAATTTTCACTTCTTGGATTTGAGGTAAAGTAGAACGAATTAAATTAAATGAAAATGAATTTTCGCAAGATATTCCATTACTTATTTTTGAAACTCGGAGCGTATATTTTCCTGCTTCGAGTAGATTTGCGTTAAAAGAATTTGAAATTACAGTATTGCCTTCATACTTCCACTCCCAAGAATCAAAATTTGTATTAGTAGTAATAGATAAAGACGGTTCTAAATCACATAAGTAATAATTGTTTTCTAAATTAATTTGTGGCAACTCATTAACAATTAATTTAAAACTGGTTTCTGAATAACATAATGGATTCAATTGGTTTTCAACTTTTACATTAATAGTTTGAAGCCATGCAACTGCATTTTGATAATTTATTGGTAATGGACTTGGTAATTGATTTCCATTTTCATCAGAATAAGATACTGTTAGGCCTGTTTGATTGCCAGTTATTTGGCTTTCAATTATTGAAGTATCAAAATGAGAAAATCCGTTTCCTTCATTACAAGCATATAGATTTTGTGGCTGATTAATTTGTGGTTTAGATGATGTTACTAAATTTAACGTTGTTTCGGAATAACAATTGGTTTGTGAGTTAGTTACTCTAACGGTTAACTTTTCAAGATTTGCTGTAGTATTGGTATAAGGATTAGGCAATGGACTTGGTAGTTGATTGCCGTCACTATCAAAATAAGTTACTAGCATTCCAGTTTGATTTCCTAATACTGTATTTTGAATATTGGATGTGTCAAAATATTCCGAAATTCCATCGTTGTTGTCATCGCAACCAATTAAATCATTCAAAGTATTTACAATTGGTAGTGTACTTGCAATTAGTTTAAAAGTAGTTGTTGTAAAACAATCTGTATCAAGATTTTTTACTTTAATGGTTATAACTTCTACATCTTTAATTGTATTAGTAACTGAAACTAAATCGGAATTAGGTATTAGTTGTCCGTCTTCATGATACATTTCAATTTGTAAATTGGTTTGAGTTCCCACTATATCCAATTTAACTTGATTAAGATTAAATGTTGAATATCCGCTACTGGTGGTAGCACATACCTTTAAGTCTTCAACCATTGTTACATCCGGTAAAGGGTTTACAATTAGATCAAAAGTAGTTTCAGAATAACAGCATAAGTTATCTTTATGAGATACTCTAACTGTAATGGTTTCTCTATCTTTAATGGTGTTAGTAAAAGGATTTGGTAGTGAATTGTATCTATTCCCTTTCCCATCAATAAAAGTAACCACTTTGTCAATTTGTCCACCTAAAACTTGTTGGGTAATCGTCGAAGTATCAAAAGAGCTTGAAAAACCTGTGTTAAAATTATCTTCACAACTGTATATGTTGTCGATTCCGTATGCTTTTGGAGGTTCTTTTACATCAATTGTTTCGCTTAAATTTTCTATGGTACCGTCTTTAGCGGTAACAGTTGCAGTAATAGTATAGGTGCCATCGTTTGAAAAATCATGATATGGTGAAAAATCATTAGAAGTATTAGCAATTCCTGAAGAGGGATCACCAAAATCCCAGACTACTGATGCAATTTTTGTTTCATCATCGATACTGAATTCTTTCAAAAAATCAGAGCAATTATTAGTGTAATTCATTTCGAAATGATTAGAAACATTATTTACATTTCCGGTTACGTTGACGTAAAAATTGGCATTTGGTATTCCAGCATCAGCTGTAGAGAAATATTCATTATGTCCAATACTAGGTGAACGACTACAGCCTTTAAACCAAGAAATACCATTGTCTTGTGTTGATCCAGCTATGAAGGCAGCTGTTGATCCACCACCTAATACAGGGTTACTACCTTTTTGAACTTCAACTAGTATTTTTTCTACACCTGCGGGTATAATAATTGGTGTGTTAAAATCCATTTGAATTATTTGAGATTCATGACCTATGCTTGGAGGAAGATCATAGGTTTGGCTACTACCAATTAAATTTGCTTCCGAAAAAGAAGCTGGGAAGTTATTATCAATTTTATAAATATTAAAACTAACGGTGGCACCCCATGCTGTATTATTAACCCCAACCTGTCCAGAAGTTACTACATATTCTTCATTAGGAGATATGCCAAAATCTTTTAAGTTAAAATCTCTAGCCCAATAATATGTAGTTCCATAACAGGCATACATATCTGTTCTTATTAGATCATCGCATACGTTATGAGAGATACGGGTTATTGATCCAGAACTTTTTACATTGGATACATCCCCAGAAACATTGATATAAAAATTGGCATTGGGTACGGGTATATCTAAATCTGTTGTTCGAGTTAATAGTTTGTCTGGATTACAACCTACATACCAAGAATCTCCACTGTCTTCTTGTGTGCCCGCAACAAAAACTGCTGACTGAGTATAATTGGTGTAGTCTATTCCTTTACCAACTAATACTATAATTTTTTCAACACCTGCAGGAACAATGATGGGACTATCAAAGTCCAATTGCATAATTTCTGGATTACCATCTATGAATTTAGTAGATTTGACTCCCCGAGTTCCTAGTAATGGCTTTTCAAAATAAGAATTATACGTGTCTGGAAATTTTTCATCATATATATATACCGAAAAATATAAGTTTGCACCAATGTCAGATTTTGCAATCCCAATTTGTCCAGATTTAATAATGAATTGTTCATTTGGAGCTATACCAAAATCAGATAATTTAAATACTCTACCCCAATTTTCATCTTCTAGACAAGAGTACATATCAGTCTTAATAAGATTTGTTCCTATGTTGTTTGTTAGAGTGATTTGGGCATCTATTTGTAGAAAGAATAGAAGAAATAGAAGTAAAGCTATTTTTTTTAGCATATTTTATAGTCTGATTATTGTTTCTTCAAATATATTAAAATATTCTTACAAAATTTATTTTGAAAATAAATGTTTCAACGATAAAACCCTGTCAGAGTTTTAAACTCTGACAGGGTTATTAATAGTATACAGATGTAAAATAAAAAACTATTCCACAATAATATTATGCTTATAGAGCAAACCTTTTAACCCTTCGAGCGCAAACTGTGCTTTCTTTAGTTTAGTTTTTGAAGGATCGATGGTGTAGTTGTAGCTGCTTCTAAAATCAACTTTGTTAGCGATGGCTTTTTCAAATTCGGAGCGGTACAAATCGCAGTTGTTGAATTGTACACCCGTTAAATCAGTAGCCATAAAATCGACGGCAACAAGGCTGGAATTAGTAAAAGTAGTGCCTTTCATTTTTAGGGCATAGAATTTTGAGAAATCCAGTGCACAATTTTTAAAGTGAATCTCGAAGATGAGTTTGTCACTCATAGAGAAATTGACCTCTTTGATTTGGCACTCATTAAAAAATACGGTTCTAAATGCGGTATGATTGATTTTGGAAGTATTGAAATTACAATTATTGAATTGGCAATCGATAAAAGTGACGCCTATAAAATTGCATTCCGAAAAATCACAATTGGTAAATGTGCAGCTTTCAAATTCTTTGAGGTTGAGTGTTTCCAGACCATAGCGGATGTTGTTGTAGTGTTGGTCAAAGAAGTACTCGGTCATTTTGTTAGGTTAGAGGTTAGAGGTTAGAGGTTGGAAGTTAGAAGTATGTAGGCAGATTTTAGAAAATGGTGTTTTGTATTCTAAAATCTGTCTTCTTACATCCTATAAATTACTTATATTTTTATCTTTTGGATATTTAACTTTATAACTAATCCTGATTTTTTTGGTTTCATTTGATGAGAGTTTTAAATTCCAATTAAGTATTCCTGTTTCTTGATTCACTTTTGCTTTTCCGCTGTCTATAAGTTCTACTATAGTTTCTTTGTCGGTACTCAATGGATACTGGTCTTGAAGCGTTATTTCAATATCTTCTTTTTTATTGTTTTTTACCGTTATTTCATAGGTAAAAGTTTGTTCTTTGTAGGAAGACAGGAATTTTGTCCCAGATTTATCAGCTATTTTTTCGTGTGTAATAGCTATTTTTTTATCTCGTCCCATACTTAATTTCAGTGTATCGGCGGTTTGGTTTGGGTTAATAGTTGTTTTACCAACATACATGCCTTCAAAAATGATATTGGCTTCACCATGTAATAAATTATATTTAGAGTAATCATTAATTTCGGCTAATAAAAAGGCGTCTTTATCTGCTTTTGGTGCTGTGTAATACTTGTAAGTAGTTGGAATTTTTATCTCTTTTAATGCTACACTATGTGCTTTCCAATTGGATAATATGTCATAAGGAATGTCAATATCAAAAGAAACATTGAGTTGGTTTTCATTAATTGCGGTGTATGTTGAAATGCTAGAGTTGGATATAGCATCCATTTTTTTCTCTTTAGTTGCTGTGACAACAGTTTCCTGTAGCATTTCAGTTTTTGGACCTGAACCAGCGGGTGCTACTTTAATATAGTCATCATCATATCTTAAAAACCAAGGTTGTAGCTGAGGAGCCTGATTATTTTGATTTGGGTTTCCACTTGATAAAGTCAGTTTTACTTTTTTCCAGTCCATCCCTGAATTTTGGAACACCTGAGCTTTATACATCATATTAATTGGGTTTTTGATACTTTGGGCACGCAGGTCATAAAAGGGTTTCCATGTTGCTGAATTAGTGATGTAGCTTATGTCTAAAGGGACAATTCCTGCTACATCATTCATTACTTGCAGGATTAGCTTTCCTGATGAAGATTTTTCTTCATTTTTAGTATTGAACTCTAATTTATTATTTAATGCAGTTAGTTTTTTATCCCAAATGGTTTCTTTTTCTCTTAATTCGGCAAGAGTCATATCAAGTTCTGTTCTTTTGGTCTTATAATAATCTACAAGTTTCATTAACTCGGCAACATTCAAACCTGTATTAGCTCCCGATACATTTTGATTACCATCCAATAATAAAATTGCCTGGCTATTTGCAAGGGTTTGAATTCGGATTTTATTGATTTCTTTTTTTACCAAATTAATGCTGTCAGTCACTTTCTTAATTATTGGATTGCTTTTGTCTATTTCAAATTCAGAGATGTAATTATTAGTAAACTGAACTGATAAAATAGTAACTGAACTCGGTGCAGTAATTTGAATCGTATTTTGATTTAAATGATTTGCAATGTTTTTGATGACAATTTCACTTGATCCAGCAGGAAGATTTATTGATGTACTTTGTGTAAGTTCGGCTGCATTAAAATAAACTGTGGCAGCTTTGATTTTAGCAGCAGTAAAAATAGGTTTTTGGGCAAATGCTGTTGCAGAAACAAATAATGCGAGGAGTATTAGTGAAGTGTTTTTCATCTAAATTAGATTTGGGATAAATTCTCAAGCGTAAATGTAATTAAAAAACTAAAATAGAAACTACTAACAAATTAGTTTTATAAATTTCCAAAACACATCGAGTACATATTGTTTATTGCGAGAAGATGATTTAAAAGTGCTTTAGGGCGGTCTACAGCTTTATGTTTTTTCCAAAATTAAGCAAACAGTTTTCTAACCATTTGTAATTTGATGAATATTTTTGGGTGATAACTAGATGTTCCTTCGTCTTTTTTGGTCAAATCACATGAGGAATCTCTAATTTTTCAACTACAAAATCTATCAGACAAGCTGAATGATTCTCTGGAATCAAAACATTTAAATCTAATGAAAAAAGTGTTTGTAAATGTACAGAATGGGATTTAAAAATTGCTTGTACAGTCGGTATTTCTATTTCTTAGAAATATAAAATATTTGGAGTAATTTTAAAAAAAAAAACTGCCCGAAAATTACTTTTCGGACAGCCTTATTTTTCGATTATAGAAAATTTATTTTATCATTTCAATTTTTTGTACTTCTTCTTCATTGATGCTATCAAAGAATCCTTGTTCATTCATCCAGTCATCGCTGAAAACTTTGCTCATATAGCGAGAACCGTGATCTGGAAAAATAGCAATTACATTACTATTAGCGTCAAATTCTCCTTCTTCTGCATATTGTCTTATTGCTTGCAAAACAGCTCCTGAAGTGTAACCTACAAATAAACCTTCTTTTCGGGTTATTTCTCTTGCTGCATGTGCACTTTCCTCGTCGGTTACTTTCATGAATTTATCAATCACATCAAAATCAGTAGCCGATGGAATCAAGTTTTTACCTAAACCTTCAATTCTGTATGGATAAATTTCCTCAGTATCAAATTCTCTTGTTTCGTGGTATTTTTTCAATACTGAACCAAAAGCGTCCACACCCAGAACTTTAATATTTGGATTTTGCTCTTTTAAAAACTTAGCCGTTCCTGAGATTGTTCCTCCAGTTCCACTACAGGCAACAAGATGTGTAATTTTACCATTAGTTTGTTTCCAAATTTCCGGACCAGTGGTGTTGTAATGTGCATCAATATTCAATTGGTTAAAATATTGATTAATATAAACGGATCCTTTTGTTTCTTCATGCAATCTCTTAGCAACACTATAGTAAGAACGCTCATCATCAGCAGAAACGTGTGCTGGACACACATACACTTTCGCACCTAAACTGCGAAGCATGTCTATTTTATCTTTGGATGATTTTGAACTTACCGCTAGTATGCAACTGTAGCCTTTTATGATGCTTACCATAGCCAAACTAAAACCAGTATTACCTGATGTAGTTTCTATAATGGTGTCACCTGGAGATAATATACCTTTTTTTTCTGCTTCTTCAATAATGTATAAAGCGATCCTATCTTTTGAGGAATGTCCCGGGTTAAAAGCTTCTACCTTAGCATAGAAATTACCTTCTAAATGTTCGGTTACTTTGTTTATCTTGATAAGAGGTGTGTTTCCTATCAGTTCTAAAACATTATTATAAGCATTTATTTCTTCTTTCATAAAAAAATAGTTAATCAAGATTAAGTTTTATTTAACCTGGATACGCAGCAAATTTAACAAAAAAAAACTAATTACTTTTTAATTTTTTCCAAATCTAGTAAAAAACTAAATTCTTTAGCTAATTCTTTTAGTGCTTCAAACCTTCCAGATGCTCCTCCATGACCTGCATCCATGTTTGTATCCAAATATAAAACGGCGTCATCTGTTTTATATTCTCTTAACTTAGCAACCCATTTAGCTGGTTCCCAATACTGTACTTGTGAATCATGCAATCCTGTAGAAACATACATATTAGGGTATTGTTGTTTTTTTACATTATCATAAGGCGAATACGAACGCATGTATTGATAATATTTTTTAACATTTGGATTTCCCCATTCGTCATATTCTCCAGTTGTTAATGGAATGGTATCGTCTAGCATTGTAGTTATTACATCCACAAAAGGAACCTGAGCTATAACTCCGTTATACAACTCTGGAGCTTCATTTATAATTACACCCATCAACAATCCGCCTGCCGAACCTCCTTCGGCATATAAATGTGCTGCTGAAGTGTATTTTCGATCAATCAAATATCTAGAACAATCAATAAAATCAGTAAAAGTATTTTTCTTTTGAAGCAATTTTCCGTCTTCATACCATTGTCTTCCTAAGTCTTCTCCTCCGCGAATATGTGCAATAGCATAAATAAATCCTCTATCTAATAATGACAAACGTGTTGATGAGAAATGCGCATCCATAGAATGTCCGTAAGATCCGTATGCATAAAGCAATAACGGATTTTTTCCGTCTTTCTTCAACTCTTTGCGGTACACCATCGAAATTGGAATTTTAGTTCCATCTTTGGCGGTAGCCCAAACTCTTTTTTCGGTATAATTATTTTTATCGAATTTTCCTCCTAAAACCT
Source organism: Flavobacterium zubiriense (assembly GCF_041729725.1). Lineage (NCBI taxonomy): Bacteria > Pseudomonadati > Bacteroidota > Flavobacteriia > Flavobacteriales > Flavobacteriaceae > Flavobacterium > Flavobacterium zubiriense. The sequence goes on from NZ_JBCFQL010000006.1 coordinate 90,978, forward strand.
CTTGTTCTTTCTTAACGTCCTTTTCTTTGGTACGCATATTAAAATCAATCACCGATGATGGTGTTGCCATCGACTGGTAACTGTAACGCAAAATCTCGGTTTCAAAATCAACATTTGTCGATGTGTAAGCGGTGTAGGTTTCGCTTCCAAAAGGCAAGTAATATTCTTGACTTCCGTCCCAGGACATGATTCGAATTTTATTCAAACCGCCTGTTCGTTCTTCTAGAACTAAATAATTAGCAAATATTTCAATATCTTCTAATAAAACATCTTCGCGGTGTCCAATAATTTCCACCCAGTTTTCTGCCGAAGTAGTATCTTCATGGGTTTTCATCAATTTAAAATTCTCCGCATCATCTTTATTGGTTAGAATATAAAAGCTGTCTTTGTAATGATTAATGCTATATTCTACACCTCTTTTTCTTTTTTGGAAAATCTTAAATTTCCCATCAGGATTGTCGGCTTTCAAGATTCTATATTCGGTAGTTAACGTACTTCCCGATTCTATCGTTAAATATTTTCTGGATTTTGATTTGGATATATCAACACTAAAAGTATCGTCTTTTTCAAAATAAACCAATACGTCATCTTCTTGTTTTGTGCCTAGTTTGTGCTTGAAAATCTTATCCGAACGCAAGGTAACTTCGTCCTGACTCGAATAAAATATCGTTTTATTATCGTTAGCCCAAACTGCCGAACCCGTTACTTTATCAATTTTATCTTCAAGAACTTCACCCGTTTCTAAATTCTTAACCTGAATGTTATAAATACGCCTTCCAATAACGTCTGTACTAAAAACAGCCAAGGTATTATCAGGACTAATAGCCATTCCGCCTAGTTTGAAATACGGTTGACCTTCGGCCAAAACATTACAATCAAAAAGAATTTCTTCTGGTGCAGTAAGACTTCCTTTTTTTCGGGAATAAATGGGATAATTTTTGGCTGTTTCAAATCGGGTAATGTAATAATAGCCATTGTATAAATACGGAACCGACTCGTCTTGCTCTTTAATTCTCGCTTTCATTTCCTCAAATAGTGCTGCCTGGAAATCCTGCGTGTGAGCGGTCATTTGTTGGTAATAGTCATTTTCCTTGTTTAGATAATCAATAACTTCAGGATTTTCCCGGTCATTTAACCAAAAATAATTATCGATTCGTACCTCTCCAAACTTTTCTAATTCAGTAGGAATAATTTTAGCAACAGGCGGTTGTATTTTTTCTATCATTATAGTAATTCTGGCTGTTTTTTTTTAATAACCCGCACAAAAGTAAGCGAAACAAACTCTAGTACGAGCACCTTTTTCATGAATTTTAACATTGTTATCAGTGTAAAAATAGTAATTTCGTAAACTAATTATTAAAAAAAGTAAAAATGGATTTAATGGGAATGATGGGTAAATTAAAAGAAACCCAAAATAAAATTGAAGAAACAAAAAAACGTCTGGATACTGTTCTTGTTGACGAACAAAGTACAGATGGTTTATTGAAAGTAACAATTACTGCCAATAGAAAAATAAAATCCATCACTATTGCTGATGAATTATTAGAAGACAAAGAACAACTGGAAGATTACATCATTTTAGTAATTAATAAAGCCATCGAAAAAGCAACTAAGGTAAACGAAGCGGAACTGGATGCTGTTGCTAAAATGGATATGCCCATGATTCCTGGAATGGACAATCTTTTTAAGTAAAAAGTTAAGGGTTAAGTGTTAGGAGTTATAAGTTAAAAGCTGTGCGTTCTTCATTGTCTTGATTTCTCTTAACTCTTAACTTATAACTTTTTTCCATAACACTTAACACTTAACCCCTAACCCATAACTCTTAACTCATAACTTCGTTAAAGTTTCAATCACATAAGTATGCATTACTTCTCGATAATCTAAATGCGTTACCATGCGTAGTTTTCGATTACCAATGGCACTAATTGAGATATTTTTTTGTTTTAATTTTTCAATCAAAACTTCGTCTTTGTATTCTGGAACTAACGAAAAAATCAAAATATTGGTTTCTACAGGTTCTATTGTTGCTACCCAACTTTTTTTCTTCAATACATTGGCTAGTTCTTTAGCACGTCGGTGGTCTTCTGTTAATAATTTAATGTTGTTTTCCAAAGCATAAATCGCTCCTGCCGCCAGATAACCCGATTGTCGCATGGCGCCTCCCAATACTTTTCTGATTCGCAAAGCACGCTGAATGGTTTTTTTGTCGCCCAATAAAACTGATCCAACGGGCGCTCCCAATCCTTTTGAAAAACAAACTGAAATAGTATGAAATAGTTTTCCAAAATCTTTAGGACTTTGCCTTTTGGCAACCAAAGCATTCCAAATTCTGGCGCCATCTAAGTGTAATTTCAAATTGTTAGCCTCGCAAACCGCTTTTATTTTTTCTATTTCTTCTATTTCATAACAACCACCGCCTCCAACATTGGTTGTATTTTCCAAACAAACCAAACTCGTCAACGGACTGTGGTAAAAATCAGGTTTGTTAATCGCTCCAGCCACCTGATCGGCTGTAATCATGCCGCGGTTTCCTTCCAGCAAACAGCAGGAAACACCACTATTAAAAGAAACACCGCCTGCCTCAAAATGAAAAATATGCGAATATTTATCGGCAATTAATTGTTCGCCTGGTTGGGTGTGTAGTTTTATTGCCGTTTGATTAGCCATCGTCCCCGAAGGAAAAAATAAGCCCGCTTCCATTCCAAAAATAGCCGCCACTCGTTCTTCTAACTCCGTAACAGTTGGATCTTCTTTGTAAACATCATCACCCACTTCGGCATTAAACATATACTGAAGCATTTCGTAGGACGGTTTTGTTACCGTATCACTAACTAAATTTATTTGCATTTTTATATTTTTTATAGAGATACATTGACTGTAGCCCCTACGTGATTTTTTTTATTATTTTTGCGCAACAAAATTACATAATTTATGACAACTACCGAACAAATTAAAGGTATTGTGGAGCGCCTTGGTGCGTTGAGGAGGTATCTTTGACGTCGATGCTAAACTTATCGAAATTTCTAACGAAGAAGAAAAAACCTTTGCTCCAGATTTTTGGAACAACGCCAAAGAAGCGGAACTTATTGTAAAGAATCTTCGAAACAAAAAAAAGTGGATTGAAGACTATAACAAAGCCATTGAATTAGCAGACGAATTACAACTCGCCTACGAATTTTACAAGGAAGGCGAACTCACGTCAGAAGAATTGGACGAACAACGCCAACTCACTGAAAACCATATTGAAAGCATCGAATTTAAAAACATGCTTTCGGATGAAGGAGATACCTTAAGTGCTGTTTTGCAAATTACAGCGGGTGCAGGTGGAACCGAAAGTTGCGATTGGGCTTCGATGTTGATGCGTATGTACATGATGTGGGGCGAAAAATACGGTTTCAAAATCAAAGAGCTCAACTATCAGGAAGGCGATGTTGCGGGAATTAAAACCGTAACACTAGAGTTTGAAGGCGATTATTCTTTTGGCTATCTTAAAGGGGAGAATGGTGTGCATCGATTGGTGCGTATTTCTCCATTTGACAGTAATGCAAAACGTCATACCTCATTTGCTTCCGTTTACGTATATCCATTGGTGGATGATAGTATCGAAATTGACATTAATCCTGCCGATATCGAAATTACCACCTCACGCTCTAGTGGTGCCGGAGGACAGAACGTAAATAAGGTAGAGACTAAAGTGCAGCTGTATCATAAACCAACAGGGATCCAGATTCAGTGTTCTGAAACCCGTTCGCAACAAGACAACAGACAGCGTGCCATGCAAATGCTTCGCTCTCAATTGTACGAAATCGAATTGAAAAAGAAACAAGCACAACGTGCCGATATCGAAGCCGGAAAAATGAAAATAGAATGGGGTTCGCAAATCCGAAATTACGTGATGCAACCTTATAAATTAGTCAAAGATGTTCGTACCGGTTATGAAACCAGTAACGTAGATGGCGTGATGAACGGTGAAATCGACGAATTCCTGAAAGCCTATCTGATGATGATGGGGCAGAAAGAAGAAGAGTAGGTGGCGGTGTCCAGAATGCAGAATTTAGTTTTTTTATTAAGAGGCTGTCCGAAAAAGCAGCCTCTTTTTTTTAAAAAATTTCCAAAAATACATCGAGTACTTATTAGTTTATCGAGAAAAGATGATTAAAACGGCTTTGGGGTAGTTTATAATTCTCTGATTTTGTTCAAAAATAGGTAAACGGATTTTTGCTATTCATTTGGCAAAATTATAGGTAATGCAACCAAATTAAATTCGATATTGATTTTGGCTAAAGTCAATAAACATGGCTTTTAAAAAATCTTTGCACAAAGCCAAAGTACAATTGAACTCAAAAGTATAAAGTTGATTATAACGGTAATTTTAATGATTAATAAGCTATGTTATTCAGAAATTTTAATTTCAAACATTTTATCCCAGTTTTTTCCAGTTACAAAAAAGGTTTTGGTTTTTGGATTGTAAGCAATTCCATTTAAAACGTCTTGTGGGGTTACTTTAACTAATTTTCTCAAACCAGACATATCAATAATTCCTTCTACAGCACCGTTTGTGGAGTTGATTACAGCTATAGCATCTTTTTCAAAAATGTTAGCGTAGAATTTACCATCAACAAACTCTAATTCGTTAACAGATTTAATTTTAGAATTTCCTGAATACACATTAATGTAGTCAATCATTTGTTGGGTTTCAGGATTCATTTTCCAGATTTTTTCTGTTCCATCCGATTGGTAGATGTGTTTTCCGTCATTAGTCATTCCCCAGCCTTCAATGTCTTTGTCGTAAGCAAAAGTTTTCTCCAGTTTTAATGTTTCTGCATTATAAATAAAACCTGTTTTTTCTCGCCATGTCAATTGAAAAACTTTTCCGTTGACAAAAGTGATTCCTTCACCAAAATACTTATCCTTTTCTAAATCAATTTGTTTGAAAATTTTTCCTGTTTTGTAATCGTATTTTCTTAAAAAAGATTTATAAACATCCCCTGAACTGGAGGTTCCAGAGCCTGTACTTTCATATAAAGTGTCTTTGTAAAATTCAAGACCTTCAGTAAAAGCATTTACATCATGAGGATAAGTATTGACAATAGTGTATTTTAACAATTTAGGAGTTACATTAGAAACAACTTCAATTCTGGTAGTGGTTTCGGCATTTTCGCCTTCAAAATAAACTAAAGCCTTGATGTTTTGGTAGCCTAATTTTTGACCTTTTAATTCGAAAGAAAGCTTTTCATGTCCTTTTACGGTTTTAACTTTGGTATCATTAACATAGTACACAATACTATCAACTTGTTTGGATTTTGGGTTTAAAATAGTCAAGTCAAGCGTTTCTTGTGGCTGATATAGTGCCGAAATTTTAGAAGAATCAAAATTAAATATAGTATTTTCTCTATTTTTTGTATCTCCACAATTAGAAAGTAGTGTTGCTAATAAAATGAAAGATAGTAAGTTATGTTTTTTCATGTTGTAAATTTTAAAAGCTCTAATATACAATGTTATTTTAAGCATACAAAAGGGCTTGCAAAAATATAAAAAGATTGTATATTTGCACCGGCAAGTCCTACACGACCAGCTCCTGCAGACTCCCCCAGGATGGGAACATAGCAAGGGTACGTGGTTGAGCGGTGCGATGTAGGTCGCTTGCCATTTTTTTTAATCTGTTCGCCGCGGCGAATCAGATTCTTTTTCAGAATTAAAACAAAAGTAGTCTTCCTTCGGGAGGATTTTTTTATTTTTGCCCTTTTGGGATGTGTAAGAGTTGGAAGTTAGGAGTTAGGTGTATGCACATAACCCATAACCCATAACCCATAACCCATAACTTTTAACTTAAAAAAATGAGCAAAGTTGTATTAATTACTGGAGGTTCTTCGGGAATAGGAAAATCTATTGGAGAATTTTTACACCATAAAGGTTTTATTGTTTATGGAACCAGTAGAAATCCGCAAACTATTTTGAATTCGGTTTTTCCTCTGGTGACTTTAGATGTTCGAAATGTAGAAAGCATTCAGGCTGCTGTTGCTCAAATAATTGCTACAACGGGAAGAATTGATGTAGTGATTAACAATGCAGGAGTGGGGATTACAGGTCCTTTGGAAGAAATTCCAACTTCAGAAATCAAAAATAATTTCGAGACTAACTTTTTCGGACCTATTGAGGTTATGAAAGCGGTGTTGCCACAAATGCGCCAACAAAAATCAGGATTAATTATCAATGTTACTTCCATTGCGGGATACATGGGGTTGCCGTATAGAAGCGTTTATTCGGCATCGAAAGGTGCTTTAGAGTTAATTACTGAAGGTTTGAACATGGAAGTAAAATCTTTCGGAATCAATATTACCAATGTCGCACCGGGTGATTTTGCTACTAATATTGCTTCGGGACGTTTTCATGCCCCTTTGATAAAAGGTTCGGCTTACGAAGCTCCATACGGAATGACATTGAAAATGATGGATCAACATGTAGATACTGGAAGCAACCCAGATGATATGGCTGTAGCAGTTTATAATGTCATTCAGTCCAAGAATCCTAAAATTCATTACAAGGTAGGTGCGTTTATGCAAAAATTTTCTATTGTGTTAAAACGCATATTACCAGATAAAATTTATGAAAAAATGCTGATGAATCATTATAAATTGTAAATTTGCAAGCATTGAATAAATTTTAAGTGTTGAATAAACACTTTTTAAGAATAATCTAAAAACAATTAAATATATAAATTATGAAATTTTTTATTGACACGGCTAATTTAGCTCAAATTAAAGAAGCACAATCTTTAGGTGTATTAGATGGTGTAACTACTAACCCATCTTTAATGGCTAAAGAAGGAATCACAGGAAAAGATAACATCTTGAAACATTATGTTGACATTTGTAATCTTGTTGATGGTGATGTAAGTGCTGAGGTAAATGCTTTGGACTTTGAAGGAATGGTAAGAGAAGGTGAAGAATTAGCTGAATTACACGAGCAAATCGTAGTTAAATTGCCTATGACTAAAGAAGGTGTTCAGGCTGCTAAATATTTTTCTGACAAAGGAATCAAAACTAACGTAACTTTAGTTTTTTCAGCAGGTCAGGCTTTATTGGCTGCTAAAGCGGGTGCTACTTATGTTTCTCCATTCTTAGGAAGATTAGATGACGTTTCTACTGATGGATTGAACTTGATTCAGGAAATTAGAGATATCTATGATAACTACGGTTACGAAACTCAAATTCTTGCAGCTTCTATTCGTCACACAATGCATATTGTAAACTGTGCTAAAATTGGTGCAGATGTTATGACAGGACCACTTTCTGCAATTTATGGTTTGTTGAAACACCCATTAACTGATATTGGATTAGCTCAATTTATTGCTGATTTCGAAAAAGGAAACAAGTAATATTTTACTTTTGTCCCAATAAAAAAGTCCCGTTTAAAAATTCAAACGGGACTTTTTTTATGTTGTTGTTTTTTTTATTTTCTAACAAATGGAGGAAGCAGTTTACTGGAAACTTCTCCAAAACCAATACGAACTTGGCTGTTTTCGCAAAAGCCTTTCAAAGTAATTGTATCATTGTCATTGATAAATTTACGTTCACTACCATCATTCAGTTTTAGTGGTTTTTCTCCCCCCCAGGTCAATTCTAACATCGAACCATAACTGTCTTCAGTAGGACCAGAAATCGCTCCAGAACCCATCATATCACCCGAATTTACTCGACAACCATTAGAGGTGTGGTGTGTTAATTGTTGGTTCATAGTCCAATACATGTGTTTGAAATTGGATTTAGAAACTATAGTGGGTTCGCTTTTTTCAGGCTGTATACTCACTTCAAGATTGATATCAAAAGCATGTCTTCCTTTTTGTTGCAAATAGGGAAGCGGACTCGGATTTTGTTTTGGACTGGCGACCCTAAATGGCTCTAAAGCATCCATGGTCACAATCCATGGAGATATTGAAGTTGCAAAGTTTTTAGATAAAAAAGGACCTAAAGGCATGTATTCCCATTTTTGAATGTCGCGAGCCGTCCAATCATTTAATAAAACCATTCCGAAAATATAATCTTCGGCTTCATTAATAGGAATCATTTCTCCCATTACATTGGCATCAGTGGTAATGAAGGCCATTTCTAATTCGAAATCGATCAAACGAGAAGCGCCAAAAACCGGTGTTAATCCTTCTGGAGGCAAGCTTTGTCCAATAGGTCTGTGAACTGGTATTCCTGAAGGGATTATTGTTGAACTTCTTCCGTGATAACCAATAGGCATTTGAGGCCAATTAGGTAACAAAGCATTTTCTTCATTGCGAATCATCTTTCCTACATTAGAAGCGTGGATTTTACTCGAATAAAAATCAGTATAATCGCCTATTAATACAGGTAATTGCATTTCTACTTCATCTATTTTAAAAATAATGATGTCTTTATGACCCGCATTGTCACGTAACTTAGGATTGTTTTGGTCAAATATATCTGCGATACGATTGCGAACTAGTCGCCAGGTTTTTTTTCCGTCAGAAATGAAATCATTCAAAGTGTCTTGAATGAACATATCATCCGTTAATTCAATACCCGAAAAGTATCCCAATTGCTGTAATGCTCCTAAATCAATAGCCGAATCACCAATGCGAGTTCCTACCGTTACAACGTTTTCTTTGGTTAAGAAAACCCCAAAAGGAATGTTCTGGATTGGGAAATCACTATTTTCAGGGACTTCAATCCATGATTTTCTTTTAGTATCGTTAGCTGTTATTGGCATATTTTGTTAATTTTTTGTTGAAAATTATATATCAAATATATCATAATCTAACTGTTTAGCAAACGTTTTTTTGTATTTTTGCGCTAAATTATTTAAAATCTAAAAAATGCAACGCGACAAACAAATTTTTGAACTTATTCTTGAGGAACAAGACAGACAGATACATGGCTTAGAACTTATTGCTTCTGAGAACTTTGTAAGTGATGAAGTAATAGAAGCTGCTGGTTCAGTTTTGACAAATAAATATGCTGAAGGGTATCCTGGAAAGAGATACTATGGCGGTTGTGAAGTGGTAGATGTTATTGAGCAAATTGCAATTGATAGAGCTAAAGAATTGTTTGGTGCTGCGTATGCTAATGTTCAGCCACACTCTGGTTCTCAGGCTAATGCATCAGTGTTTCACGCTTGTTTGAAGCCTGGTGATAAAATTTTAGGTTTTGATTTATCTCACGGTGGTCACTTGACTCACGGTTCTCCAGTAAACTTTTCAGGACGTGTTTACAACCCGGTTTTCTACGGTGTTGAAAAAGAAACAGGTCGTTTGAACTATGATAAAATCCAGGAAATTGCAACTAAAGAGCAGCCAAAATTAATCATCGCTGGAGCTTCGGCTTATTCTCGTGATATGGATTTTGAGCGTTTTAGAGTAATTGCTGATAGTGTAGGTGCAATTTTAATGGCTGATATTTCTCATCCAGCTGGTTTAATTGCTAAAGGATTAATGAATGATCCAATTCCTCACTGTCACATTGTAACTACTACAACTCACAAAACATTACGTGGGCCAAGAGGTGGTTTGATCTTGATGGGGAAAGATTTCGAAAACCCATGGGGATTAACTACTCCAAAAGGAGAAGTGAGAATGATGTCTTCTTTATTAGATTTAGCTGTTTTCCCTGGAAACCAAGGTGGACCATTAATGCACATTATTGCTGCTAAAGCAATTGCTTTTGGTGAAGCTTTGCAAGATGAGTTCTTTACTTATGCACGTCAATTGCAAAAGAATGCTAATGCAATGGCTGATGCTTTTGTAAAAAGAGGATACGATATTATATCTGGAGGTACGGATAACCACATGATGTTAATTGATTTAAGAAATAAAGGGATTTCTGGAAAAGAGGCTGAAAATGCCTTAGTAAAAGCAGAAATTACTGTAAATAAAAATATGGTTCCATTTGATGACAAATCTCCATTTGTTACTTCTGGTATCCGTGTGGGAACTGCTGCAATCACAACTCGTGGTTTGTTAGAAGAAGATATGGAAACTATTGTTGCTATGATTGACAAAGTATTGACAAATCATACTAACGAAGATATTATCGAAGAAGTAGCTGAAGAAGTAAACGAAATGATGAGCGAAAGAGCTATTTTTGTTTTCTAATTAAATAAATTACCAAATTTTTAAAGTCGAAAGTCGAAAGTATAATTTTTTGACTTTCGATTTTTGCTTTTATAACTCATAATTTATAACTCATAACTTTAGAAATGGGCGTATTACGATTACAATTACCAACCGACCCAAGATGGGTGAATATTGTAGAGAAAAACATAGAAGAAATCCTGACCGATCACGCCTGGTGCGAGCAAAAAGCGGCTACAAACGCGATTACTATTATTACCAATAATTCAGAACACCAGGATTTGGTTAAAGATTTATTGGCTTTAGCCAAAGAAGAAATCGATCATTTCGAACAAGTGCATAACATCATCATCAAACGCGGATTAAAGTTAGGTCGCGAACGCAAAGACGATTATGTAAACGAATTGTACCAATACATGAGAAAAAGTGGTAATGGAAGCCGTGTTTCTGGTTTAGTCGAAAGATTGCTTTTTTCGGCAATGATTGAAGCCAGAAGTTGCGAACGTTTCAAAGTACTTTCAGAAAACATTCAAGACGAAGAATTGGCTGTTTTTTATAGAGAATTGATGGAAAGCGAAGCAGGACATTACACTACTTTTATTACCTATGCACGAAAATATGGCGAAGGAATTGATGTAGAAAAACGTTGGAGAGAATGGTTGGAATTCGAAGAATCCATTATTTCTAATTACGGAAAAAATGAAACCATTCACGGATAGGTTTCAGTGATCAGTAATTAGTAATCAGTGTTCACCCAAGCTTCGGGATTAGTATTCAGTCTTTTCAGATTTGTCAAGTTGAATGAAGTTATAACGCATTTCAAATAGAAAGCTTAGCGAATCTTTGTGATGTCTTTGTGCATCTTTGCGTAATTTTTTACGGTTAATAGTTAGTTGATAAACTGTTTTTTATTTTGCATAATTCTCGGATAAAATTCATTACTTTTAAGAAAAACAAAAGTTATTTTCTAATAATGGATTAAAAAGTGATAATTATGCGAATAGAAACCGATCTAAAATTAGGCTTTAAAGATGTAATGATTAGACCCAAACGTTCTACATTAAAAAGTAGGGCTGAGGTTTCTTTAGAAAGGGAATTTACCTTTTTGCACAGTACTGCTAAATGGAATGGAATCCCTATTATGGCTGCCAATATGGATACAGTAGGAACTTTTGAAATGGCCGCAGAATTAGCGAAGCACAAATTGTTCACGGCTATTCATAAGCATTATTCGGTTTCAGAATGGAGTGCATTTCTTGAAAATGTTTCACCTGATTTTTATGATTACATAGCAGTTAGTACAGGAACTGGAAAAAATGATTTCAAAAAAGTAATCGAAATTGTTGCTGCAAATCCCTTATTGAAATTTATTTGTATTGATGTTGCCAATGGGTATTCGGAGCATTTTGTGAACTTCTTAAAACAAACCCGAAAACAATTTCCAGATAAAGTAATCATTGCGGGTAATGTGGTTACTGGCGAAATGGTGGAAGAATTACTTTTAGCTGGTGCCGATATTATAAAAGTAGGTATTGGACCAGGTTCAGTTTGTACTACTCGAATAAAAACGGGTGTGGGTTATCCGCAACTTTCGGCAATTATCGAATGTGCCGATGCCGCTCATGGATTAGGCGGACATATTATCAGTGATGGTGGTTGTACCACTCCGGGCGATGTGGCTAAAGCCTTTGGTGCGGGTTCTGATTTTGTCATGTTGGGCGGAATGCTCGCTGGACATACCGAAAGTGGGGGAGAATTATTGGAAATTAATGGTAAAAAATACAAACAATTTTACGGCATGAGTTCTACCACAGCTATGAACAAACACGTGGGTGGTGTTGCTGAATACAGAGCCAGTGAAGGAAAAGCAGTAAAACTTCCATTTAAAGGTGATGTGGTAGATACCGTTTTGGATATTTTGGGAGGTTTGCGTAGCAGCTGTACTTATGTGGGCGCTTCCCGACTAAAAGAATTGACTAAAAGAACCACTTTTATACGTGTAAGCGAACAAGAAAATAGAGTTTTTACTACCGAATAACCAATGATACGTATTGTTAAAGCTACCGTTGCCGATTTAAATTGTATTACCGAAATAGCCCATAAAACCTGGCCGATTACCTATGGTGGAATTTTATCACCAGAACAATTAAAATATATGCTCAACGCTTTTTATTCCGATGCAGCCTTGCTAAAGAATATAGAAAATGGACAGGAGTTTATTCTAGCTAAGGAAGGAGATACTGTTTTAGGTTTTGCTTCTTTCGAACATCATTATAAAAATGGAAGTACTACCAAAATCCATAAAATATACATTCTTCCAGAAACTCAAGGGAAAGGAATTGGGAAGTTGTTGATTGATAGTATTGCTCAATTCGCAAAAGAAAATAACTCAAATTCTCTTTTATTAAATGTCAACCGATTCAATAAGGCTTTGACTTTCTATCAAAAATTAGGTTTCAAAATCATTCAGGAAATTGATATTGAATTGGAACACGGTTATTTGATGGAAGATTATGTGATGGAGAAAGAGATTTGATTTATCCAAAACAGTATCTTTTGTCCCTCTACAATAACTATTAATGATACTATCATCATAGGTGCGTCATACTATTAGGTAGGCGTGCCTATTGTTTTTAAACGCATCGCCTAAGATTAAGGTAGGCGCGCCATACTATTAGTTAGGCGTGCCTATTGTTTTTATAGGCATCGCCTAAGATTAAGGTAGGAGCGCTATAATTTCTAAACGGTATAATTTTTCTACTTTACCATTTCTTTTAGTTCCTTAAATTACTAATTTTCCAAATAGAGAATTGTAACTTGGGTGATTTAGAATAGTTAAGCTTTTCAAAAATTCAGAATATTTCTTTTCGTTATTGCATTTGTAAGTTCTGATTTTCTTCTTTTAGATTTTTGTTTTTAGACATAAACTAGAGCTATTATTTTTCATTCAATTTTTTTCTTATCAATAATTAGGAATGACTTTTTGTTAGTTAAACTAAAAAATCGTAATTGTATGGGTGTGAATTATATAGTTCTCATCGGAAATCATGTAAGCCAGCTGTATAATTCAACAGTAACTTTACAAATGTTAGAAATAGTAATTGGATAAACATTCCATTACAAAATAAATATTTAAAAGTACATATTATGAAAACAGAAAATAAAGGTTTCAATTTAACAATTCCTGTAAATAACTTTGATTTGTCTTATGATGATCTGGGAGAAGGAAATATTCCCGTTATCTTTCTACACGGTTTCCCTTTTGATAAATCGATGTGGCAAGGACAATTGGATTTTTTAAAATCAGCTTATCGTGTAATTGCTTGCGACATTAGAGGATTTGGTAAGTCAATGGATGAGCAATCGCCTCTAAGTATTGATTTGTTTGCTGACGATTTAATAGCATTTATGGATCAGTTAAACATTGAAAAAGCCATTGTTTGTGGTTTGTCTATGGGTGGATTTATAACTTTAAATGCGCACGAACGATTTCCGGATCGCTTTGAAGCATTGATTTTAGCCGATACTCAATGCATCGCCGATACTCCTGAAGTAAAAGAAAAACGTTATGAGGCCATTAGTGAAATAGAGGGTAATGGTGTTGCGAATTTTAATGAAGGCTTTATTAAAAAAGTTTTCCATGAAGATTCATTCACAAACAAAAAGGAATTGGTAGAAAAATTGAGTAGTGTTGTGTACTCTAATTCGGAACATATTATCCAACAAGGATTAGTAGCACTTGCTGAACGTTCCGAAACTTGTTCTACTTTGGGTAAAATAAATATTCCAACATTGATTATCTGCGGAAAGGATGACATGGTAACGCCACTTGCTCAATCAGAAGCGATGAAGGAATCTATTAAAGGAGCAACATTACAAGTTATAGAAAATGCAGGTCACGTTTCTAATTTAGAACAACCCGACGAATTCAATCAACATCTTTTGGAATTTTTGAATGCTTTAAATGTTGTTAATATTCAAGGTTTCAAAGTAGATTAAGCTAAATCTATTATATCATTATCAAAAAACAAACCTCGTTTAAATAGTCTTAAACGAGGTTTGTTTTTATTTTAAACCGTCATTGAAAACAAAGCTGTTTCGGGAGCTTTTCGCTTTAGGTGTAAATCAAATGCCATACATATATTTCTAACGTAGGCTTTGCCTTTATCGGTTACTTGAACTCCGTTTTCTTTAATTATCAGGATGCCATCATTTTCCATTTCCCGCAATTGTTCTAAAACTGTGGGAATTTCTTTGAAATGAGTTGAGCTATTGTCCCAACTGGTTTCAAATTGGCACATTAAATTCAGAATGTGTTTTCTGATGATAAGATCTTCATCGGTTAACAAATGTCCTCTAAAAACAGGCAATTTATCCCATTCTAAAAGTTGGTAATAATCAGTTAGGCTTTTTTCATTTTGGGCAAAACTATACCAGCTGTCGCTAATAGAGGAAACGCCTAAACCAATCATCAATTTGGTTTTAGAAGAACTGTAGCCCATAAAATTACGATGCAATTGACCATTTTTAAAAGATTGGTACAAACTATCGGTTTCTAAGGCAAAATGATCCATTCCTATTTCGTGGTAGCCATTTTTTAGCAATAATTCTTTGCCTACTTGATACAGAATTCTCTTTTCATTGTCTTTAGGAATGTCTTCGTCTTTAAAACCGCGTTGTCCATTTCCTTTTATCCACGGTACATGAGCATAGCTGTAAAAAGCCAGTCGGTCGGGTTGTAATGATTTTGTTTTTTCGATAGTATCTACAACATCTTCAATTTTTTGAAATGGCAATCCAAAAATAATATCGTGACCAATCGAGGTATAACCAATTGCTCTTGCCCAAAAAGTTACTTTAGCAACATTGTGAAAAGCCTGCTCGCGATGAATGGCTTTTTGTACCTTTTCGGAATAATCCTGAACGCCAAAACTCACTCTTCTAAAACCTAAATCGTAAAGTTTTTGCAAGTGGGCGTGAGTAGTATTGTTTGGATGTCCTTCAAAACTAAATTCGTAATTTTCAGCTTTAACTGCATAAGCAAAAATCCCGTTAATTAAGTTTTCTAAATTTTTTGTCGAAAAAAAAGTAGGTGTTCCTCCACCTAAATGGATTTCTTTAATGATTGGTTTTTCGTCAAGAAGTTGGCTATACAAACGCCATTCTTTTAAAACCGCTTGAATATAAGGTGATTCAACATCATGATTCTTGGTGATTCGTTTGTTACAACCGCAAAAAGTACACAGGCTTTCGCAAAACGGAAGATGAATATACAAACTGATTCCTTCGGATGAATTACTTTCTATGAATGATTTTTTGAAAGATGAAATCCAATCTTCGTATGAAAAATCAGCTTCATTCCAGTATGGAACGGTAGGATAACTAGTGTATCGTGGGCCTGGAACATTATATTTTTGAATCAAAGAATTTTTCATGACAGTCTAATTTTAGCAATCAAAAATAAATCGATTTGAAATGATTTGAAATGATAATTATCATGAAAGGGAAGATAAAAAACGAACAGGAACTAGAAAAAAGAGGATGTCTGAAAAGGAATTCCAGGGTAGTTTTTTCTATAATTAGCTATTTTTAAGCATTAGAAATCTACTCTAAAAGAGGTGTGAAACCAGAGCCATTTTTTTCAATGTAGTGCAAAACAAGCATTTCAAGCGATTTAATTTTAGATAACTACCCAAAATAGATATCGATTTTACCCTTGTTGCCCTTGCTCATAATATTGCCAAATGTATAGACAAAATCCGTTTGCTAAATTCAAGCAAAACGAACTATGTAAGTTAGTACTATTAAAAATAGTTGTTGTAGTAAAATTTAAGTAACTGTTTAAATTTTATATTTTGCTAACAAATAAAAATTTCGAAATAAATTGTCGTGTAATAAATCAGGGAAATTAGAATCTATTCGAATAAAAAAGTAAAAATTCAGTTTGGAGAAATGGATGTGCCTTAATTTAATTAGTGAAGTTGTAACGATTAAATTAGATTGAAAATAAAACCAAGGATAATTATAAACGTTTTCATAAATTTGCTACCATAAAAAAAATATCAATATTAATTAACAAAACAACATATTAATGTTTTCATTAAAAGATAAAAAAGCAATTATTACAGGAGGAGGAAGCGGAATAGGAAGAGCTATTTCGGTTTTATTTGCTAAGCAAGGAGCTGAGGTTCATATTATTGAATTAACTGCCGAAAGTGCTCAATCTACTGTTGATGAAATCATTGCCAATGGTGGAAAAGTTTTTGCTCATGCTTGTAATGTTGCTAAGCATGATGAGGTAGTTGCCACATTTGAAAAAATAGGAAATATTCATGTGTTAGTCAATAACGCTGGAATTGCTCATGTAGGCAAGGTCGATACAACTCCAGAAACTGATTTTGATCGAATTATGGATGTGAACGTAAAGGGAGTTTACAATTGCTTGTATGCTTCAATTGCTCAGTTCCGTAAGTCGGGAGGAGGATCGATTGTTAATATGGCTTCGATTGCTTCGTGGGTAGGTATCCCAGATCGTTTTGCTTATTCTACTGCCAAAGGTGCGGTAATGTCTATGACATTATCTGTTGCTAAAGATTACATTAACGAAAATATTCGTTGTAATTCGATTTCTCCAGCACGTGTACATACACCGTTTGTAGATGGATTTATTTCGAAAAATTATCCAGGAAATGAAGCTGAAATATTTGATAAATTATCAAAATCGCAGCCTATTGGAAGAATGGGAAAACCAGAAGAAATTGCTACTCTTGCTTTGTTTTTAGCCAGCGATGAAGCGGGTTTTATTACAGGATCAGATTATCCAATTGATGGAGGTTTTATTAAATTAAATAATTAAAAAAGAGTTGCTAAGATTCTAAACTGCTAAGTTTCTAAGATTGAAACTAAGAAAAGGCTAAGAATCTAAGCTATTAAGTAATAAGATTAAAAAAACTTAGAAACTTAAAAACTCAGTAACTTAGTAACTTTTAAAAAAATATAAAGAAATGAAATTAATACGTTTTGGAGCAGCAGGCAGCGAAAAACCAGGAATTCTAGTTGGAGAAAAAAGATATGATGTTTCTTCAATTGTAACGGATTACAACGAATCTTTTTTTGAGAATAATGGTTTAGAAAAATTAAAATCGGCTATCGAAAGCGGAACTTCTTTCCCCGAAGTTGCTTGTGATATTCGTTTGGGTTCTCCAGTAGCACGTCCTTCAAAAATTATTTGCATTGGTTTAAATTATGTAGACCATTGTCATGAAACTGGTGCTCCAATTCCAACAGAGCCTATTATTTTCTTTAAATCGACTACTTCTTTGTGTGGACCAAATGACAATTTAATTATTCCTAAAGGAAGTGAAAAAACCGATTGGGAAGTGGAATTGGCTTTTGTAGTTGGAAAAAAGGCAAGTTATGTGGAAGAAGCGGATGCTTTAGATTATGTTGCCGGATATGCTTTGTTGAACGATTACAGTGAGCGTGCATTCCAAATCGAAATGGGTGGTCAATGGGCAAAAGGAAAAGGTTGTGATACATTTGCGCCTCTTGGACCTGTTTTAGCTACTCAGGATGAAATTGCTGATGTAAATAATTTATCTATGTGGTTGACTGTAAATGGTAAAAAATTCCAAAATAGCAATACCTCTAATTTGGTATTTAAGATTCCGTTTTTAGTTCATTATCTAAGTCAGTTTATGACTCTTCTTCCTGGTGATATTATTAGTACAGGGACACCTCCAGGAGTAGGTTTAGGTATTAAACCAGATCCTGTTTATGTAAAAGCAGGTGATGTTATCGAATTAGGAATTGAAGGTTTAGGTTCAAGTAAACAAGTTGCTGTGGCTTATTCGAAATAATTCATACCGCATATTTTTTTCAAAGGAGCATTGGGTTTTAATATTCAGTGCTCTTTTTTATACCAATTAGCTATGAAAAAAAAGTCCAATTTTTTTGTCATATCGAGCGCTGTCGAGATGCGATAATGGTTCTTGACTGCGCTCGAACTGATAATAATACTAATTTATATTTCCAAATGGTATTTTTCCGTTAGAAAAGTAGTACTGTTTAGAAAGAACAAATTAGATGTGGTTGTGATTTAGTTTTAGTTGTTTTAAAAACTATTCTTTTTTAAAAGAATAAAATTTACATGTGTTGTCGGGTAGATTTTAAACATAAAAACAAAAACCCCAGTGTTTACTGGGGTTTTTAAGGGTATTCAAAAGAAAAAAGTGATCCCAGAAGGAATACTTCCACACTCGTTAAGGCACGTTATTACTGACTTTAATTATTTGTTGTGGCAAAATTGTGCCAATTCTTTCTTTAGTTTGCTTAGTTGTTTTTGGATTGAATCTATTTGAGTAATCATATTTTCTCCTTGTTCTTTATAATAAATACTTTTCGCTTCCTCTACTTTAAGTAGATTTTCTTCACTCTCCGAAAAAATATACCGTAGGTCGACATCTGGAAATTCCATCATGAGTTTATGTACAAAAACAGATGAAAACTCAGCGGTACCCATAAAATACCTCCCTAACATTGTAGGGCTAACATCCAGTCTTCTAGACATTTCCTTTTGTGATAAGTTCTTTGATTTTAAGAACAAACGGAGTTTTTCGTGATAATCCATAATTTAGAATCATTATATATTAATATTTTAAATAGATTTATTTTATATTTTATATCTATTTAAAGTAGATTTATATTAGTTTTGGGGTATAAATATTAATCCTATGACAAATATACTAACAAATAACAATAATACAGATGTGCAAATGCATATCGATAAGGCTCATAAGATTATAGATGAGTTTTTACCGACTGCTTATGTCGATGAAGTATTAAAAAAACTTCCAAAAGATCATACTGTTTCAAAAGGTATGATTCGAAATGTTCGTGCCAAATTGAATAACCGTTTAGATATCCTTAATGCGCTAGTCGAAGTAGCCAAAGAGAATCAAGCTCAACTTGAAAAACTAAAAATGTTAACTGCTTAAAAAATCACTAAATCCATGACACAATCAAACGCTAACAGTATTTTCCCAGGAATGATAGATTCGGCTACCGAATTCTTTGTTTCTAATGGTGAAGTAAAAATTATCCAAAATGCAAAAATTTTACCTTTTTGCGAAATTTCTTCCGCTACGATGCAAATATTAGAGGAAACAATCAATCAAGATGCTAGGGTTAAGATTGAATTGTTAGACATGCATCCCACTTCTAAAATGAAACGCATTGAACAATTTGCAATGTGCCGTTTTGGAGGTTTAGATTTTGAAGCTGATATCAAAGATGGCCAATTACAGGATGGTGAATATTGGGAATGCCCAAATCATGGCAACTGTAAAAGCGAAGGGATTCTTTGCAAGTTGCCAAAATATAATGGACAGCGCCTAGAAAAGCAGGAAGTTATTTTATTACAGCTGATGGCTACTAATAAAACCAATGACTCCATAGCTCATGATATGGATATGGCAATGGGATCCTTACATAAACTCAAAAAAAATGTTTACGATAAACTTGGTATTCAAACCAAGCAGGAAGGAACAATGATTTCCTTTTTCCTGAACCTTATTCGGGTATAATCCGGATTTACGTTCTTACCCAGACTGTGTGTGCACTTACACACAAAAACCACTCTGTAGTGGAGTGGTTTTTTTAAAATAATTTAAAACTCAGCGATATGTTAGAAGAATTACAATCAAAAATAGACTTATACCAGGAGCAAATTGATAATCTGAATCAGTCAGGACATTTCACAGATAAGGAAATTGAAACTCAATCTATCCCTTTGAAAGCGAAATTATCAATTCTTAAAAGTGTAAAAGCACTACGTGTTTTATCAATTGAATCAGATGAAGCTGCTAATAAAATGATGGAGTTTTTTGATGCTGCCGAAAACAAGAAAAAACCAATTCATGTAAAATACGGTATGACTCCAGAATCATACGAGGAAGGTTCTATTTATCACAAACAATGTTTTGAACCTTTATTTATTATTCCCAATCAAAAAACACAGGAGGCCTAACAAATGAGCTACGTAAAAGACACCGATATCCTAGATGCGACCAATGGAGGTTTAGAAATAATCACAGCCTACTATCCTAATGCTTTAAAAGTAATTACTAAAACAGCTCGACAGTTTAAAATTAGAGAATCTGAAAAAACAGCCTCAGCTTCTTTACACCAATTGCAAAACGGTGTTTGGGTAGTAACGGATTTTGGTGGCGATCAAAAACCTAGAAGCGGAATTCAAATATGCATGTTAGAAGAAAACATTTCTTATGCTGAAGCTTGTGCAATTTTGGGAGCACGCTACAATGTAAAAGGTGCTGAATTACAAGTCTATAAACCGATCATTGAAAAACGTCCTTTGGCAGCCGATGAAACACCTAAATCCTATCACTTTGTTTATAACGAAACCATCTCCGAAAAAGAATTGGCTTTACTAGGACCTCGTGTAAACGAACAACATTGCAACGATTTCAAATTGCGTTCATGCAAATCATTTGCTTACTGTAAAGAGAATGAAACCGTGGTTACTACCGCTACCGAGGATTTTCCTATACTGGTTTTTGATTTTGGTAATTGGCAAAAAATCTACCAACCCAATTCTTTCGAAAAGCAATACCGTTTTCGTTATGCAGGAGATAAACCTAAAAAGCATGTTTTCGGATGGGATTTGGTAAAAAAACAATTTAATGAAAACAAAAAAAAGCAAGAAAATGAGCAGGAAGATTACTCTATTGAAGATGAAACCGACGATGATTCAGCGCCTAAGAGAAAGTATGATCCCAAAGTGGATGCTGTTTTTATTATTAGCGGCGGGTCTGATGGTATTAACCTATGGTCGTTCAATAAGTTTCCAATTTGGTTCAACTCTGAAAGTGAGCATTTGGATTGGTCTGAATACAAGGAATTAAAGTCAATGGCTAAAGATATTTACTACGTAGCCGATTTAGACAATACCGGAATCAAACAAGCCATTGCTATGGGTTTGAAGTTTCTTGATATCAAATTGCTTTTTCTGCCTGAAAAATTAAAACAGTTCAAGGACAAACGAGGGAATCCTTGCAAGGATTTTAAGGATTATGTAGAGAAATTTTACTTTTCGGATAATGCCAATGCTTTCACGAGTGGTTTTGATAAGATAATTCAAAACTCATTGCCCTTCCAGTTCTGGACGGAAGGCTGGAACAAAACCACTAAAAAGACTACTTACAATATGTCTAACACACGTTTGTATCAGTTTTTGAATCTAATGGGGTTTGGGCGTTATGAGACTCCAGATACTAAGGAAGGTTTTATTTACATAAAAAAGGAAGGATCTATTGTCAAAAAACTGAGTCCGAATGATATCGAAAACTATGTGCATTCCTTTCTTGAGGAACGCCAGATGCACCCTGATTTAAGAGATTATATCTATAATTCACCAAAGTTAAACGAGCGTTCTTTATCGAAATTACCAATGGTTAACGTGGATTTTTCGGATGCAAACAAAAAAGAGCAATATTTATTTTTTACAAAAAAAATATTAAAAATCACTGCTACTGATATCACTGAGCATAAACAGGGCGAAGTGGACAAATATGTTTGGGAAGATAAAATCATTGATTTCCCAATCAAAAAAGGAGAAGCGCAATTCAAAATAAGTACAGACCCAGAAGGTAATTTGGATATTGAGGTTTTGAAAAAAGACAATCCCTACTTCAATTTTATGATCAATGCCTCCAGAGTGCATTGGCGAAAAGAACTGGAGGAAAGTTTTGAAAAACGCCCAGCAGCTGAAGCAGATGCTTACTTCAAAGAACATCATTTTGATATCGAAGGACCTAATTTATCTGAAGATGAAATCTATGAGCAAAAATTACACCTAATAAATAAAATCTACTGCATTGGGTACCTGCTCCATCGCTTTAAGGATGAAAGTAAACCATGGTGTGTTTTTGCTATGGATAACAAAATATCCGAAACAGGAGAGTCGCATGGTGGTTCTGGAAAATCAGTAGGTTTAGGAAGCTTAGACAACATCCTTAAAAGAAGATTTTACATTAAAGGGCGTGATGCTAATGTGACTAAAAACGACTTTATCTATCATGGAGTAACTGAGGATACCGATTTTATTTTGATTGATGATGCTAATCAATATTTGGATTTTGCCTTTTTCTATTCTGAGATAACAGGATCATTAAAAGTAAATCCTAAAAACGGACAGCCTTATGAAATCCCTTTTAATGATTCCCCAAAATTCCTGATTACCTCCAATTTCACCATCCGTGATGATGGGCCATCTACTGCTCGTAGATTGCTATTTTGTTCCTTCTCTGATTATTACCATGAAAATAACAATGATGAGTATAAAGAGTCCAGGAATATTGCGAGCGATTTTGGAGGTCGAAATCTATTTTCAGGTTTTACAGAGGCGGAATGGAACGACTACTATAATTTTTGCGCACAGTGTATTCAGTTCTTTCTATCACATCCTAATAAAATTAGTCCACCAATGGACAATGTGACCAAAAGAAGTTTGCGTGCCGAAATGGGAGAAGCATTTGAAGGTTGGGCTGATGGGTTCTTTGCGAATAAAGAAACGAATCCGGGAACATTGGAAGAAGGCGATTTTAAATACTTAGATCAGTATTTCTCCAAAGATTTTGCCTTTGATGATTTTATCAAAACATCCAAGCAAATGAAATGGTCAGTCAATAAATTCAAAAAAGCCATAAAAGCCTATTGCCAATTGCACGGGTACATTTTCAACCCGAAAGATTTACACACCCAGCAAGGTAGAATCCTGCAAAAAATAGAAGGAAAAACACAGGAAGTCATTTTCATTAGAACCATAGAACAGCAGGAAGTTATAGTAGATAGCGATGTTAAAGAATACACTAACGAAAACGAAATTTTTGAAAAGTAAAATATGAAAAAATTAGAAGATTTAGGGTTTAAAAAAAATAATAAGAATATAAATGGTTTCCGTCCACATTATAAAAGAAACAATGATTTACTCTTTTTAATTGGATCTGATTTTTGGGTAGGAAAGATATGTGATATCAAGCACGCATATAAAGATTCTCTTTTTACTATTTGGGGAATAATAACTGAAAAAGCACCTTTTAATGCTGAAAAAGATTGGGTAACGGTTAATGAATTCATCCTATTAAAATTAGAACCATTATCAGTTGGTCAATGGGCAAAAAACGGAAACGAAATTGAATATATCGAATTATAAATAATCACTTAAATAAATAAAGTCATGATAGGATTACAAAGAATTAAAGAAAGAGCAGAAATGGGAATTAGAATTAATATAAAAATACTTGCTGATCAAACAATTAGTGATTTAGACAGAGAAGTAAAGAAAAATGTATTAGCAACACACGAAATGTATAAAATGCTTGCTGAATTATACATTTCAGATAAAGAATTAGATCAAGATAATGAACATATATATGAAGTTTTTAATGAGTGGGCAGAACAATTTTTTAAAATTACAAATAAAGAAGGAGAACTAAAATATATCAATAATTACTTCACTGCGCAATTAGGTCATGATGAATTTATAAAATTTAGCAAACAAACTAAATGGCCATTTTCAAAATTCAATAAGCAATTGAGAATCTACTGCGAATTGAATAATTACTCTTTAAATCCTAGAGAATTATGTACCCATAATAATAGAATCATTAGAAGATTTGGAGATAAAACACTTTTAGCATTTTATATAAAATCAATTAAATAATCACTTAAATAAATAAAGTCATGACAACAGATGAATTAGAAAACAAGATAGGTTTCCAAATAGGTTTTTTACTCTTTTCAGAAAAAAGCACAGAAACCACAATTGCTGATTTAAAAAAAATAGCAATTGAATTTGCAGAACAGTATAAAAACAAAGCGGATAAATGGGATGCTTTAGGCGAAAAAATTGCCAGATGCTATTTTGACGAAAATGGAGATGATCTTTCAGAGGAAGAATCCGAAGATATCGATTTAGGAACAATCGGAGAAAAAGCAGCTATCGCTTACGGATGGCTTTAGAAAATAAATAATCATAATCAATTAAATCAATAAAAATGGAAATCACAGGAGAAGTAGTAAGAGTATTAGAAACCAAAGAAACTGGCGCAAACAATTACAAATCAAGAAGCGTACACGTAAAAACAATAGAGCAGCACGCACAAATTTTGGATATCCAATTTACACAAGGCAATGTCACCTTACTGGATAACATGAAAATAGGACAGAAATTAAAAATTGCTGTCAATCTCAAAGGGCGTGAATGGACAAATAAAGAAGGTGTACTACAGGTATTTAATACCATAGTAGGCTGGAAAATCGAAAAACTTGCCTGATGTACAGCTGCTACGAAATCAAAAAGATATTTGCGCTTTGCAATACCGTTTTTGAAGTATTTAAAGCCTGTGAAGCTTTTGAAGCAATTATCAAAGATGGCGATATGCCTGTTGAAAGGGAACGATTTTTAAAAAGGGAATCGGTAGTTAGATCCAGACAAATAAAAACTTTCAAGCGATGAAATTACTAGAAGTACGTGCAGCACTAAGAACCGCCAGTAAAACAGATTTGTTTGCTGGCGATGTTCACAACATGAGAGCTAAACAATGGATAAAAGAAAATACAACAGTCTTTTATTTGGATTGGGAAACCAATGTGCTCTCAGGACCTTTCATCGTAACAGAGGGAAATAATTTTCAAGACCTCTATAAACGAATGGCTTTTGGAAAATGTGGAGTTATCACTCCTATTCCTAATGTTATCACTGATGAATTTTTGTTTGAACTGGTGCTGCGCGAAGCTTCTATAGATGATCTAAAAGACACACCCAGACACATCAAACTGAACCGCATTTACTATATCTATGCCGATCAAAAACTCACAGGGCCTTTTTTTACTGATAATAGTACTACGAGTTTGTTTCTTGAAAATCTAGTTGCCAAAAAACAAATTTTTGTACCTAACGAAAGGCAGCATTTCAGGAAAAAAGAATACCAAAAAACCGCTTAAATAATCACTTAAACACAATACCATGACACAAGACAACAACATCATCGAAATCCCAGTAAAAGTAATCCTGACTGGAGAATTCAACAACTTCGATTCCTGGATAAAAAACACTCAGGAATTAGCAAACAAATATGGCGTCAATTCTAAATTGCTTCATCAGGACAAAAATGGATTTGCCACCAATGGTTATGAATTAAGGAATCATCAACACACGAAACCTTATCCTGTCAAGACTTATTTATTAGTTCAGGATCCTGCAATAGAAAAACCACTTCCTTATCAATCAAATAACTAAAGTAATGACTTATAATAACTACTGCACTGTATGCGGGCTTCCAGAAAAAGCCTGCTTACACTCACAAAATTATGACGAACAAAAAAAAGACTACCGTGTAACAGCTTTGTTCTGGGCTATCATCGGGTTTATACTGGGGGTGGGATTGAGTTTAACATTGTACGTTGAATTATGCGAAATCTACTTTTAATCTTAATCCCTTTTTTAATGAATGCTCAAGGCTTTCAATTAAAAAACACCGAAGATTTCACGCTATCTACCATCTTAGATCCTGGTGCATCCATCAAAGAAGGTGGTTTGTTTATAGGAGCCGAAATTGAATACTCCGGAACAGTTTACACCCGTGTGGGTGTGGCAAACTTTCAGGTTTTGAAAGATGGATATACCGAAGCAATTGGAGGTATTGGTTTGAACTTTACAAGCGGGTATTTTGAAAATATCCGCTATTACACAGGAATACGTCTTGGGGTGATAAAACGAAAAGCCGCCAATGCCACCGCTGGACTCGAAGCGGGAATTGATTTTAAAATTGGCGAAAAGCCTTTATAGGTTTAAGAACTTCTTACGACTACCGAAGCGATTTCCAGTTTTACGATTACCCCAACCAAATGATCGGCAGCGGGTATATTAGAATTGGAACTAATTTTTAAAAATGAAACGATGAAAATAAAATATCACCCAATATTATTCTCCACTCCAATGGTTCAGGGAATAAATGAAAATAGAAAAACTCAAACCCGTAGAACTAAGGGTTTGGAAGAAATTAACAAGAATCCTGAGTTGTATCGATACGATGGAATTTGTACTGATGAAGATGATTCTTATCAAGGATCTCATTTTTTCGAATATATAAATAATCAAGGTAAACCTTTAGAAACATACCATCCTATAGATTGTCCTTACAATGTTGGTGATGTTTTTTGGGTTCGGGAAACATTTTGTGGAATAATTCAAAAAGATGAATCCACAAAATATCATTATAAAGCAAATTCAAATTGGGCATTAAAAGAAGCTTTAAAAATTATCTGGAAACCTTCTCTTTTCATGCCTAAAAAAGCCTGTAGATTTTTCCTTAAAATAAAATCTATCCGTGCGGAACGCTTGCAGGATATAAGCGAAGAAGATGCAATTGCTGAAGGTATTGAAATAGTAGGTAAATCAGCTAATGGATTAACCTTATACAAAGAGTATCATTTAAGTGTTCCAAATTTTCACCCAGTTACTTCATTCAGATCATTATGGATAAGTATTAACGGAATAGATTCTTGGATGGAAAGCCCCTTTGTTTGGGTGTATGAGTTTGAACGAATTAACAAACCTTTAAATTTTGGAGTATGAAAAGGCCTTTTGATTTCATCGATAATAAAAAAATAGATTTATCAAATCAATTACATCGAGATGAAGTAATAAAGCGAAATAAAGCTCTCCAAAATGTTATTGAAAACGGAATTGAACTTTATCGTCTTCCTGTTTCAATTACTACTAGGATAAATATTGAATGCCATGTTTGTGGCAGTCAAGCGGAGGGCGAATTATGCAGAGATTATGAATCATACTACGACCCCGAAGATAACATACCCAGTTTAAAATGTGATTGTTGTAATTCAACTTATCACTATCATAAAAACAGTGAAGCCTTTTTTCTTAATGTTTATAAAGATAAATTAAAACCTAAGCCATGACTAATCTAACAGCACAGGAGATGTATAATATAGCAGCTTCTGTTTTAAAAGACAGAGGACTGCCAGAACCAAGAAGTATTTGGAACTTGCAAGATGTTTACGCAAAAGACTTTATCGATAAAGGCACTTACTTAAATCGAACACAAGTAACTATTTATTTAAAAATAGAAGGTAAGGAACTGTTTTCGTTCAGGATTGAAGCCGTAAACGAAGCCGAGTATCGAAAGAAACTCCTTCACATCATAACAACTGAAATTCAACCAATAACAAAATAAATATTATGTGTAAAAAAGTCATCCCTTTCGAAGAGTGGAAAAAATTAGGAGAAGAGAAATTCAAAACAGATAGTTTTAGCGGTATCGTTTTAGATTACCGTTAACGGATAGCTACTTTAAGATGCTTGCATATTACGGAGCTGAGGATTTTCCGCAGGGAAATACGAACTTATGAAAAACTAAATATTAATGCACCACAACTGATGCAAGTAGCTTAAAATAGCTGTTGTGCGATGGTGCTTTTAATTACTAACTAAATTATTTTAAAATGAAACTTACTCAATTTTCAAAATCAGATTTACCAATAATAACAGACGAACATTTTTGGATAATTAATTTACCAAAATATAATGACCCAACCGCTTTAGTTTTACGTTATGATGGCGATTTACTAAAAGATTCCTTCAAAGAAAATCAGTCACATTTAAGTATAGGTCATAATTATTTTACAAGAGCCGAAAGATTACCAAAAGGGATTACAATAAAAAGAACAGTTGTTTCGGTTTTGCCTTCTGCATTTTGGCAGAAATCTCTTTTGGAAAGATATTTAAAAGAAATACAACATAAATAGCTTTTATATGCGGTTTCGTAGCATCTCGCACAACGTTCGGTCGCTTTGTCTAGTGGCGTAATTAAAGACTAGACTTCACAAAAACACACTAATTATTAAATTTAAAACTTATGATTTCAGACACAGACCAAGTAAAGCCATTAGACAAAACGACTGTTAGCCGTTCGGTTACTGATGAGAATAATGATTCAGAATATTATTATTTAGGCAGAAAAATAATGGTTCAACAAAATTTTACCAAAAAAGAAGATAGACCATTTGATGCTTTATATCAAGCACAGTCTTATTTGAATGATTTAGGTTATGAATATGGTTCATTAGCCGTTACTTCAAGTCTGAATGTTGCGGTTAGAAAAGGAAAATATGATTTAGCACAAAAATGGCACAATTTAGATAAAGAAGAAATTGCTTCAATTGATGGTGTAATTAGAAGTTTAGACTATCGAGAAGGTCAAGTTACCGTGATGTTGTTTAACTGACGGCTAACTAATCGCTTGGCGCATAAAAAGTATTACATATCTATGGGAAAGGTAATAAAATACACAAAAGTGAAGGTTATAAAAATAACCGAAATGCAACATCATACTTTAAAAAAATTAGAGAGTTATCAAATTAATGTAGCTCAATTTATTCGTGATGCAATTGCCGAAAAAATCAAAAGAG
Organism: Flavobacterium zubiriense; assembly: GCF_041729725.1. Classification (NCBI taxonomy): domain Bacteria; kingdom Pseudomonadati; phylum Bacteroidota; class Flavobacteriia; order Flavobacteriales; family Flavobacteriaceae; genus Flavobacterium; species Flavobacterium zubiriense. The sequence continues at coordinate 119,584 of NZ_JBCFQL010000006.1, forward strand.
AGTACCAGGAACTCATTCTTAAACCTAAAAAATCAGATTATCCTTTTTAACCACTCCTAACCGAGTGGTTTTTTTATTCCTGTTTCCATCCTATTCTGGTCATGCCTTCGCGAGGATGCGTTATATGGATTGGGTAAGGAATTTGTTTAGATAATCGCAGTATGAGCTTATGGCGGTAAGGCGATAGATGCTCGAAATTTTGCAAAATGCAGATAGGTTTTCCGTATTTATTCAGGACTTGCATACAGCAGCCCGTCCGGAACTGATTCCTCTTGGAGAAATATTGTATCGAAGTTATTGTATCGGGTTCCAATCGCTGGAGTATTGATTTCATTTTTGCAATTTCGTCGTCTGTTAAGGGCATTTTTCAGTTGTTTTTTTTATCGCAATTTACAACAAAGTTATTTTTTCTGAAAATTCTAACACGGTAGGCGCATTCTCACATCTTTTTCCTCCTTACCTCCTAACTTATATAAACCTAAAAAAAAATGTAACTTTGTAACCATTGCTGAAATATGCTGTAATATATAGTGTTTACAGTTACATTTTACTTTTAATAGTGTAACTGTAGTTACAAAAAAAATGTAACTAATAAAGAGGTTACAAAAACACATTTTCTTTTCTGCTGTTGGTTACAAAACTAGTGTAGTATGCTAAGGTCAATAAAATCAAGGGTTAACGCTTGTTTTTTAGCCTTGGTTACATTGTTACAAAAATTTATGGGATTATTTGACTTTCTTGAAGTATTTAGAAAGATAGAAAACTAAAATAAATCTATTTTAAATACATTTTTATTACTTACATATATCTATTTTAAGTAGATTTTACTTATCTTCGTGAAAAGTATTAAATCTATGGAAGTTCTTGAAAGAGTTTATGTTAACCCTAATATTTGTGGAGTCGAATTGGCTTTTAGAGGGGAGTTAGTAGCTGCTTCTATTCCTGATTGGCAACATTTTTTCAATTCATCCATGTTTGCCGTTGATTTTTCAAAAACTTATGTTGGTTTAGGTAGCGTTGTTTTTGGCGAAGAAAGCGAAAAAAGTGCAGCGGGAACTATATACAAGCAAAGTGTTACTATTAGGTTTCCATCTACTGATAAAAATCGGTCGGAACGTATAGCCTTAATGGACAAAGTGCGTTTTGTAAAACTGAATTTGACTAATGGTACTTATTTAGTCATAGGAAGAAATGATTACAAGCAAAACGCCCGTCCAAAAATTAACATAAAAACAAATGTAAAAACTGCTGAAGTAGTTTTTGAAACGGTTTCAATATTTCCTTCTGGATTTGTAGATGATGCAAATTCGGTAGGACTACCATCTTTAATTCCTTTATCCTTATACTTATGAGTTTATTAAACTGGGCTGACAAGAAAAACAGCCCCAACTTAGCAGATTTTATTACTAAATATGGTTCAGAATATTGTTTGACTGCGGAAGAAATTAACGCAATGCGAGATGCAGTTAATGAAATGGCTACAATACAACAATCTGTTTTTTTAGGTACAGCAGAACCAGACTATACTCCTACGGGAAATGGAAGAGGGTATTGGATTGCTATTAAAGCTGGAACGTATGCCAATTATGGCAGTGTTGTTTTGGGAGCCAATGAAATTGCTTTTATTATTCGTGATGCAGCCGGAGCTTTTACCATTAGCAAATCAACATTAGACTTGAGTACAGCTATTGGTCCACAAGGACCTCAAGGCCAACAAGGACCCGCAGGACCTACAGGGCCCGCAGGAACTGCCAACATGGTTACATGGAGTGCAATTGCTTTTGCTTCAGGTAGCCAAGTCAACCACCTTGGTAAAGATTGGGTTGCTAATGCTAATACTGTTGCGGGTGATGTTCCTGGTACTTCATCTAAATGGGTGGAACGATTGAGTGGTTATGCTATTCCTACTGTTTTAAAATCTGCGGTTAAAAACGTGAATTTAGTTACGGGAAATATTCGAGCAAATCAAGGAATTGTTTACAACACGGCAGGGACGTATTCTAATTCTAATACTGATTATGACGCTTTAGTATTACCGATTGATGCGAATACCATATATAAAATATCAGGATTCTTTAAAAGTGCAGGAACAATATTAGGATTTTTCAGGGAAGATTCAGTAGGTTCGGGAACGTTTACAAAAGTGCCTGAGTCGGAATGTTATTTATTCAGTTATTTCAACAAAACCAGGTTTTTGTTAGGGGGAGGTGATTTAAGCGCAAGTGAAAACATCAGTACTTTTAAAACTCCAAACATAAGCGGTTTATTTCTGATAATTAACACAAGATGGGATGGTAGTAACACAGCATCTACTTTGATTGTCAATAAAAGTCCGTTTGTAGCTTACGAACAAAACGACCAAGTACAACCAACCGCTATTGGTTCTAAAGAGATTGAGGATGCACATAATTATTTTTTAAGAAACAAAACAGAGTTTGATCTATCCGTTAAAAGTGCTGTTGTTTCTACATCAGCAGTTGAAAGTAATACGAAAAACTTATTTAACGAGGACAATATTGCAAAAGGTTGGGGCGTGGTTTATAATACAACTAATGGAATAACAGCTAATGACGATTATGATTGTGCGGTTATTCCTGTAACTGCAAACGCTATCTACACTATCAGCGGAGATTTATTAGCTAAAGATGGTATTTCAGGAGGACAAAATTATTTCTTTGGAAGGTTAACATCAGGAAAATATGTGCCGATAGCAGACAGCGAATTAACAACTTATTACCCTGAGAACGGAGCTACGTCAAATAAAGCATACAGACAAGGAGTTCGACCCGCATTAACTACTTTTCAAGTGCCGAACGTATCAGGAGATTTGTTTTTAGTGCTTAATACTAGATTCTTAACTTTTAACAATAAAAGCACTTTACAAGTAGAACAGGGAATCATTTCCACTTTTTATGCCAATGCTAAAAGTAGTACTTTGAAAGACTTTTTAGGGTATTCTATTAAGCCGAAGGTTTTGCCACAATATCCGTACCAATGGGAAGGAAAGAGAATTTACTTTTTTGGAGATAGTGTAACATCAGGAACTTATCCGAGTATTGTCGGAAATAATTTAAACTGCAATATTGTGAATTATGGCAGTTCGGGTTCAGACACTTTGAGAATGTACAATATCGTAACGGGTACGGGGTATCCTTTACCTAATTACAATATGTGTCACGCAGTTGTTTTAATGATTGGGCATAATGGAGATTCGGGTGGAAATGGAACGGTGGCTGATATTACAACAGCACCTTACCCGTCAACTTTTTGGGGTAACGTTGGTAAAACAATTGAGTACTTTCAAGTAAATTATCCAAGTATAAAAATATATTTTTCAACACTTCATTTAACGGATAGGGATTCGTATAACAACAGTAAAACAAAGTCAAACCTGATCACTGATATTTGTGAATATTACTCTATTCCTGTTATAGATACGCTTAGAACTTGCGGAATCAATAAAAAAAATATAATGACTTATGTACCCGACTTGACACATCCTAATGCTTCGGGTGATGCTTTAATAGCAAAAGCCCTATCAATTGGGTTAACCAGTAAATAAGTATCATCAGACAGCTATCAAAGCGGTGGCTGTTTTAAAATAACAAAGATCATGTCTATCGTTCCTATTCAGATTCGTCCACATTTGGTTTCTTATTTTTTTAAAGAAAGTGATGGCAAAGAACACGCTTATGCAAATAAGAGAGTGAAAACGGTTATCTATACTTCGGATATTTCGGGTATTGGTAGAATCATTAGGCGTTTGATGGAAAAGGCTGACAGGCATTTGAATGTAGATCATTTTAATTTGTGCTTAACTATATCGGATTTGAATAACAAAAAAAGCTACAAAGGCGAAATCTACAAGTTTGCCAATGGTGCCAATTCCTATTTGCGATTGCCTCAGGAAGCAAATGATGATATTAATGATTTGCTGGAGGATTTATTCCGGATGTCCTTTATATCATACATGAATGGTTGTATTGAGAATAATAGCCAAGCTGTAGTATTGAAAGCTATTGACAAATTTATTGCTAAATATGATCTGGAGGAATTTGGATTTTGTAATGACAGTTTGCGGCAATTGTATTACCGTGAAAAAAAAAACGCTAAAATCTTAGCCCGCTTTCAAAGTAAATCATCTAACAATATTTTAAAATTCAACCAATAACAGTAAAAGCCTTGCAAATGCAGGGCTTTTTTATGTCACAGGCTATTTGGTGCTGTAAAAGTAGTTTTACAGTAAATAAGCCGCTCTATGAACATACTTGACTATTTATTAAAAGGATTTGGTTACGAAAACAAGCATGATTTTGCAACCACTGTTTTCAAAATTTTATACGTAGATAAAAGTGCCGTGTTACTTTTTCTATCCGGTTGCCTTGGTACAATTAGGTTAATTACTAAAGATTTTTTAGGACTGGATGCGGCGGTTTTCTTTTCCTTGATTTTTTTGGTTTGTGCTGAAGTGTGGACTGGAACTAAAGTTTCTGTCAAGATAAAAGGCGACCGTGTTCAAAGCAGAAAAATAGGAAGAATGATTCTTAAAATCGGGGTCTTTACCTCAATTCTCTATGTTTTACATTCTTTTTCTTCTAAAATGGAATGTCCTACTGTATTAGGCTTAGAAGTCAATCCCTATGAATGGCTGTATTATGTAGTCTTTACAAGTATCGTTTTTCAATTAGTCATTTCGTGGCTAGAAAATTTAGCGGCTTTGGGGTATTCCGAAGCGCGCGGATTGATAGGTATTTTGCTGAGAAAATATAATAAATGGTTTGAATTTGACGGAACCAAAAACCCTTATAAAAATGAGTAATAGAGCAAAAAACATAAGATACATCGTAGTGCATTGTCAGGCGGGTCATGGAACGCTGCAAAGTATGCAGAACTTCTGGAAAACATCTTTAGGATGGAAATCTCCAGGATATGCCACATGGATAGATTATGATGGTACACGACACAAACTAGCTGATTATAATGCGGTGACTAATGGTGTAGCTGGATTCAACTCGCAAAGTTTGCATTTGAGTTATCGCGGTGGGGTTTTGCATGAAAATGTAAAAGTAGCTGCTGATACGCGAACACAGGCACAAAGAAATTCGATTCTTCTTGAAATCATGGAAATGATGGATTGGCTAAGTGAGAATGGCAATGATTTACAAAATGTGATGATTGTAGGACACTATCATTTTTCTACTGATAAAAACAAGAATGGCGCTATTGAATCGTGGGAGCGAATAAAGGAATGTCCAAGCTATGATGCTTATACCGAATATCAGGATTTTATGCTGAAAGAAAACGTGATGTATCACAAATTGAAATTGCCTAGGAATAGGTGATTTTATTGAAAGATTAAATGATTGAATGATTTAAAAATTGACTTATGAAAGCGATTACCATAAAAGCTTTGGATTATGTAATCAAGTTACTTATAGCATGGCTGTTAATTAGCCTTATGGCTTGCAGTTCGAAGAAAAAAGCGGCTGAAAGCATGATTGATTTGCAAAGTAATACCGATTTGAAAACAAGTGAAGGAGCAGCTTCTTTGGTTACCAATTCTAATGTTTTAGCTACTACCAAAAAAACGGATACTTCCAGTGAAACAGAAACGGAAACCAACTATAAACCTATTGATCCTACCAAGCCATCAAGTGTGATTACTCCTGATGGGAAAAAGTACATTCTGGACAATGCGGAAGTGACAGAACGTAAAAAAGAAAAAAAGGCAAATGTAGTTTCGGAGGAATCGAATGCTTCATCAAATTCCAGTTTAAAAAATTACTGGGGAAAAGATACTACGCTGATTCAATTTGAAAATGTTTATGCCCGTGCATCCAGTTCATTACAACGTAGCGGTTTCAATTACTGGTCTTGGTTGTGGGTTCTAATCATCCTATTGTTAGGTATTGGTTTGAACTACTTAAATAATCGCTTTAAGTGGGTTTCTTACGTCACAGCGATTTTTAAAAAGAAATAACACCTTCGTAAAAAATAAAGGAAATGAGAGTAGATAGACTTTTAATGGATTTAACCCGTGGACAATGGGCAATGTCATTTGATGGCCTTTTGGCATATATGCCAATTGCACATAAAATCATGATGGGTGAAAATGTTCCTATTGTCGAAAATACAAGTTCCCTGATGACTGTAGTAGATCATAATGGAAAAACGGTAGCTCCCAGTAAAGATGGTTTTATTGATGCTCCTAAAGGCTCAGTTGCAGTAATTGATATGGTAGGGCCTATTATGAAATATGGAGGAATGTGTAGTTATGGTGCGGAAGAAATTGCTATGGCCATGTATGCAGCGGATAGAAATCCAAATATCATGGGGATTGTTTTTAATGAAGATGGTCCAGGAGGCGGTGTAAATGCAATAGGTCCTTTTATCCAATTTGGAAAAGACAAGACTAAGCCTGTGGTGGCTATTGCTGATCAATGTGCCTCTTTGCATTACTGGGCTATGTGCGCAGTTGCAGATCATAAGATGGCAAACAATAATGTTTCGGCTGCATTTGGTTCTGTGGGTATTGTGGCTTCATTTGCTGACAACAGAGAATATTTAGAAAATTTAGGCTATAAGTTTCACGACATCTATCCGCCTGAAAGCGAACATAAAAACTTAGCTGTAAAACTGGCATTAGAAGGAAAGTATGAAATGATTACCGAGGAACATCTTTCGCCTTTGGCTATAAAATTTCAAGGAGGTGTGCGTGCTGCCTGCCCTAATTTGAAAGAAGAAGTTGGGGTATTAACTGGTAAAACTTTTGGGGCTGATGATGCTTTGAAGTATGGAATGATTGATTCTATTGGTAGCCTTGACCAAGCCATAAACAGGCTTCATATTATGAGTGAATTGAAATCGCTATAAAATTAATTAATAACACCTTAAAACAAAATCCTATGAAATGGAAATTTATGGCCAAAACAGTAGCGATGATAACCGCACTGTTAGGTAAGACTGAACTCCCAATTGATGGCGAAAAAAAAGCCCTCAATCTGAGTGCTGAAGACCGACAAAAGATTGTCGATGCTTTAGGTCCTGATTTAGCTGACCAAGCTATTAATGGTATTGATCAGGAAATCAAAAACCTGGCACAAAACAATCTAGACTTGAAAGCTATTCAAGATGAAATTGCAGCTTTAGTTGCTGAATCGGGCTTAACTGCTGAAGAATTAGCTACCAATGCTAATGATAATGCAGATGATGGAAAACCAAATCCGGTTGAAACTGTAAGGGCTATTACAGCCAAAAACAAAGAATTGGCTGCTATGGTTGCCAAATTAATTCAAGAACCTGAAGGAGATAGTCCTTTGGAAGTAATCGGAGGAAAAAGAGGAAATATGACACACTCAGCGACACACTTGTTTGGATCTGGTAAAAGCTATGATGCTTTTGATGGAGGGCGTGTATGGAATGCCCGTTTAAGAGATGGAGGCATCAAGGCAACCGACTTTAATAAAGATGGTGTTATACCAACTTTACAAAGTGATATGGCTCATTTTGTGGAGGAAAACTCAGGAGTGTTAAACTCCTTGTTTAATGACTTTGCCGAATTACCTAAAGAATGGGATATGCGCTCTGGAGTGCTTGACCGTGTTTCAGATGGTTATATTATACCTGCTGAAATTGTTCAGGGTAGAGCTAACGGATGGTCTCCTAAAAACAAATTCAAAATTGCAGCCGAACAAGGACAAGTTTACCGTAAGAAAATCGATATTACCTTCAACGGTTACCAATTGCAAGAAATTGAAAACACTTGGATTCGTTCTTACAATAAAGAAGGTTCTCATCCTTGGAAAATGTCATTCATTGGGTTCTTACTTGGTGAGTTGATCAAACGCCAAAAACTGGATGACCGTATGGCTCAAATCAATGGTATTTTCGTTCAGTCGCCAGATGGTGACGATAAACCAGGAGCAGCTGTGAATTCACAAAACGGATTGCGTTACTTATGGTGGTACTACCGTGATGTGAAAAAACAATACAAAGCTTTTGATATTGGAACTCCTACCGAATCAAACATTGTGGATTATATCAATACCATGATTAAAATGATTCCGGAGATTGAAAGAAAAGAGCAAGGTCTAGAAATTCAATTGTCGGACAAATGGTACCAGGCTTATGTGGAGCGTGCGGGAATATTAAGACCGTTAGTTATCAATAATGCTGCTGACCAAGGAAAATCTAAATATCAGTTGACTAGCCCAATTGATTATCCAAATATCAAATTCCAGCCTTTAACAGACCAAACGAATACTGATTTTATTGGTATTACACAGTCTAATAATATTCAGGTTTTAGAATATAATACTGCGGAGAAAGGGAAGTTCACCGTAACTCACGAAAAGAGAGATACACATATTTTTGCTGATTACCGTTTGGGAATCCGTATTAAATTTGTAGGAACTAAATTGGCTGAAAATGATCCAAGAGAATTTGAAGTGCAAAAAGTATGGTCTAATAACGTGCCAGTATTTGGTAATGATATTTTCGTTCCTGCCTTTGATGATACTTCAGGTATCTTGAAAATTACTTATCCTAACATTGTTGTGGATCAAACGTGGAAAACTAATATTTCAAGCATTGAAGGTGCTGTTAAAGGTTCAATTGTTAAAATCAAAGGAAACACTGGATTAGCAGGTGAAAAGAATTTAGTTGATGGTGCTGGATTAGATTTGACAGCCAACTTTGATTTATCTACTGGTGGAACAATCACTTTGTTTGTGAAACAAGATGGAACTTTCAAAGAATTGAGCAGAACGAATGCTCCGGAAGTTGCGCCTACAACAGATATGAATTTCACTACAGCTGTATTGGATGTAAAAGGTGGTACGGTCTTTAAATTTACTGGAACAGCTGATACTACAATTTCTAACATCTTAAACGGTGTTGAAGGTAAAACTATCAGAATCTATGGAACTAATACTGTAGATGTAGAATTGACTGTGGCTGATGTGGCTAATGTAATTGATGTAGCTACTAGTGCTGTATTGCCTGATGCTGTATCTTATGTTGATTTGACATTTGTAGCGGGTGTATGGATGGAAACTGGAAGAAGTATAACTGCTTAAGTGAATTGAGCGTAAAAAATATAAGTTATGTATTTAGGAAAAGTTTATAATAAAACGTCATCCGCAGCAGCTGCTCCAAAAGAGCCAAATGTTACAATAATTGCGGTAAAAAGTATTTTAGGTTGGGCAGCAAGGGATTCTAAAAAAGTGAAGATGAATGGGAACTTCACTTTTACCGCCAATCCGAAAATTGCTTCGTTGTATCTTACATCATCTAAATCTAGTGCTCCTTATGAAAATACAGGAGAAGAAGATTCGATGTCAGTAAAACACAAGTTTGAAGGTGAGCATCCGGGGAATGATTTACAAATCAATGAGTTCATTGCCGAATGGTTGAATGAGCCTTGTATTGTAATACATGGAAGCTGTCAAGATGCCTTTAGAAAAGTAGTTGGGACTAAGTGTGCTCCAGTACAATTAAAACCTACTGGACAAGATAATAATGATGGTCGTAAGCACATGTTGGTTTTTGAGCAATTTGCCAGTACAGAATGGTTACCTGGTCATTTTACAGGAACTGTTGATTTTAACACACCAACAGCTGTGGCTGATGCTGGAGCCGTAACCATTAATGAAGCGGGTGGTGCTGTTTACCAATTACCAAGTTTAGCAATTACGGAGCCTATTGTGTTTGCAGCAATTACTGCTGATGCCGGAACTGTAATTACCTTAATAGGTGGCGGTGGTGTAGCTCCTGCTACATTATCAACTGGAGTGGCTGATAAATCGGCAATATTAGTTAATGGTACCGATTGGGTAGCTTTAGCGGGTGCGATTATTCATCTTGAGGTGTTTAAAGCCGGTGCAACGACTTTCTTGATAGAGAAAGCGAGAGAAGAATAGTTTGTGTTTTTTTTAGTTAGTAGTTTGGGAAAAGCCTCTGCATTTGCAGGGGTTTTTTTTATGTCACAGCATTTTAAAATGGTAATTACCAATTTTACAGTTCAATATACTATTAACATTAAGAATTGAAACTATGAAAAATAAAGTAATTGAGTTCTTCCAGAACTTACCTGTTGAAAAACACGAGCAGTTTAATACTGCTTTTGAATTGTATAGAAAGTCAGAAGGGAACAATGAATCTATTGTTCGTTCTCTGAATGCTGTAGGATACACCGAAAGTAATTTGCAAAATTTACTTTATGATTTGCAAAAATTACATGGTATCACGGATGTGGAGAAAGTTAGAAGTGAGAAGTTAGAAGTTAGAAGTCAGAGGTTACCTGATGAAAGAATTGCAATTCTATCTGGCTTAATTGCTTTGCTTCCTGAGCATTATATTGATTGGGTAGAAGCTTTACAGGAATCAAATTATACTATTGAAAATTTAACTCAATTTGCGGTTGCAGTTGGGAATGATAAGGCAGTTGAAGTTTTAAAAGCGGTTGAACTAGCGTCTTTAAAAACCTCTGATACTGTTAATTCAATTAATGATATTGTGGTTAATGGGTTGAAGGAGGAAAACGAAACTTTGCTTTCGGAGAAAGAAGATCTAGAATATGAAAAGGAAGTTTTGGAGGATGAGAATTCAGACTTACATGATGAAAACGAAGCTTTGAAAGAAAAGGTAAATGAGTTAACAGCGGTTACTGGTACTTCTATTCGTGAGGAATTCCCATTTCTAAATGATTCAGCTTGTCCGAATGAATTGAAAATTCTTGTTGCCGATAAAATTACGGCTTGGAAAATCTACCAAGAAAAACACGCTCAATTATTACAAATAGAATCAGGGGAATTGGTTGTTTCTAAGGAGGAACAGTCAGAGATTGCGGAAGCTGCTAAAGTAGCTTTTGAAGAAAACCAAGCCATCTATGACGAATTGAATGTTTACAAAGAGACTGGAAAATTACTTGGTAAACATTCGATTTTTAAAACGTTACAGTTTCAGCGTGAAGTGGATGAAATGTCTCCTGAGCAATTGAATAAATACATAGGTTCCAGTTCAAAATATTTTAGCGACAATAAGAAGTCTTTAGCGAAAGCGGAACAGGAAAATGATGAAGCTAAAATTATTGAAATCAAAGAGCGTGTGGCTGATCGTGAAATGAAATTATCGATGGTCAATAAGAAGTTAGGAATCAGCACGAAGTAAGATGTTGTTTGATTATAAATCCTCCCCACAGCCCCCTCCGAAGGAGGGGGAGGTTGGTGTATATGATAGGGACGGAAAATCAGAAATGTTTGTGTCAAAATACCTAGTGAAACATTATCAAAAGGTTTCTTCTCTTGAAAATGATTTGATGCGGATTCCAACAGATGAGGAGTTTTTCTTTTTGCAAAGTGATACGGCATTTAATGCTTTTACATTTATTCCTTTTGTAGCTAAACATTTCCCTATCAAAGAATTATACGCATCGACTTATAGCATTGGACGAAAAGTAATTGAAGCTTTAGTAGAGATGCACGACAAGGGCGAAATTGAACAAATCACGCTATTGGTTTCTGATAGTATGATCAAACGGAATCCACTTGTAATTGATAATCTCATGGCAATGGCTTCTAGTCGTCCGAATTTAAAAGTGTTGTATGCGTGGGTGCACGCAAAGGTTTGTCTGATGCGGACCAATGAACATCATTTTATTGTGGAAGGTTCTGGGAACTGGAGCGAAAATGCCCACTATGAACAGTACACTTTTGGGAATTGCAAGGGTTTGTATGATTTTAGAATGACGTTGTTTACTGAGAGTAAATTGAAGAAATATTAATCCTCACCCCGACCCTCTCCAAAGGAGAGGGAGACGTTGTGGAAAAACTAAACTTGAAAATCTATGATTAAAATAGTTCCTATTTCAAGAAAACCAAATTTTATAATTGTTGCCCGATTTGGGGAATCATATATTTTATATCATTTGGATGATTTAAGCTGTATTAATAAGAGTTCGGATGTTGGGGTTTGGAACATAAAATATAAAAAAAACTTATGATATCATCACTCATTTTTTCGATTGTGAAACTGCTGTTAGGCATTGGGGCGGTAGTTTTTGGGTTTGTTATAGGATTGTGTTTGTTAGGTGTTTCGTTGCCTACTGGGATATATTATCAATTGGGGCGTTTGTGTTCTTTTATTAGAAAAAAAATAACAACATGGATACATTAACCATTTTATACAGTATTGCTGTTCTGGCTTTGATTTGTGCGGTTTTTTTGGCTGTTTCGGGTGTTAGATGTGGAGGAAGAACAATTCCAGAACCTCCTGAGCATTTGAGGCCTAAAGGTTCTGTTCCTAAAATGAGAAACCCTCCTAAGCCTCCAACAAAATGTATTTGTAATAATATTAAAAATCATTCTCCTGGTGGCAGATGTGAAGTGTGTTATAAAAAAAACAGTATGCCTATTTATGAAAATCCTCCTATGCCCCCAGCGATAAGTGCTGAATCTATGAGATTGTCATTAGAAAATAGTAGAAAGGCTGACAAGGCTTATAAAAAAATGATAGCTCAACTAGAGGATGCTCAAGAAGCTGAAATTAATTATAAGAGTAGAAAAAAATTTAATGAACTCACATTAACTCTTTCACCTGAGAATATGAAAAAATATTTGGATGCGCTTGAATTAAAAAAATAATTGGAATGAGATTGCTTCGTTCCTCGCAATGACTTATGGAACTATTAGACATAAAATTTTCGGAAGAAGAATATACTGCGATACATGATTTGGCGGGGTGTAATTATTCGCCTGAGCGAATTGCGGTTTATCTGGAAGTAGATAAGAAAGATTTCCTGAGGTTGTGGTATGATAAAGAATCACAGGTGCGGAAAAACTATGAGCGCGGCAAACTGATTGCTGAGTTTAATATCAACAACAAACAAAAGGAACTGGCGGAAAAAGGAAATATTACTGCAGCACAAATTTTCCTGAAAGAAGCGGAAAAAAACGAAGTGAATAACATTAGGAATCAATGCTTATTTGGAATATGAATTTAGATGATATATCATTAGACCATATTTATGATTTTATGGAAAATGGGAGTATTAAAAATGCTCCTGAAGAAATTGTAAATTACTTATTACTTTTGGATAAAGTAATGGGTATGATTCGTCGTATTGATATCTATGGGAATAAAGATGCTGTGATAAAGCATCTTGTTTTGGTTGAAAATATTTCCCCTTACAAAGCCAAAAAAATATACAACGAAACCTTAGAATATTTTCATTCTGATAAAGAGGTTTCAAAAGATGCCTATCGTAATTATTATGCTGAAAGGATGGACAAAGTAACCAATTTTGCCATGCTGATTATGAAAGATGTAAGTGATGCTGCTAAGGTTCATAAAATGCTTTTAGATACCATGATTGCCCGTGGAGTTAATGAAGAAGATAAAGAAGTTATTCCAGACCATTACTATGAAAAACCGATTAATTTATTGACTTACGATGCACGAATTCTAGAATTTGGAGAAACGAATAGGAAAGCACTTGATGATTTCATCAATAAACTACCGGAACTTACCGAGAAAGAACGCCAACGTATCAAGCAAGAAGCGTTGTTAATGCCTTTAAAAATATTCCCGAATGAGCAGGAAGACCCACGTAAAGCATAACGATCCTTTTATTAATCCTGTTTATGTAAACTGGTTAAATTTATTGTGCGAACTTATTTCGCCCAAAGATTTGATTTTATTAGCCGGTCGTGGTGCTGCCAAGACTGATATTTTTGCTCAAAGGTCACAGAATGTTATGTATGATATGCCAGGCAGCCAGCAGGTAATTGTTTCGGATACTTATGTAAATGCCAGGAAAAACATTCTCCCAACCTTACTTGAGGGATGGGAACGTAAAGGCTGGTATCATGGTCGTGATTTTGTTACCGATACAAAACCTCCTTTGCATTTTAAAAAGTGCTACAAAAATACAGATTCCTACAGACAAACTATTTCAACAAAAGTGGGCGTTCGTTTGCTTTTAGGAAGTCTTGATCAGCCTAGTGGATTGGCGGGTAACTCTTTTCAGCACATGTTTGGTGACGAAGGGCGATTACTAGATTTTAACAAACTTAAAAAATTAGATCCTGCAATTCGTGGTGGTGACGTACGCTTTCAATCCTCTGTTTATTACCGTGGTAGAACCTTTCTTTCTGATAATCCTAATATCCTGCAAGGGGATTACGACTGGATGCTGAATCGTGAAAAGGATATGAATATTGAGCAAATTAAAGCAGCGTTGGAATGTGGTAAAATTCTAAATGAAATTAAATGTGAGCTTTACAATGCCCAAATGGATAGGAATGAATACAAGGCAAATCTTTTATTAAAACAAATTGCCAGATGGACTGAAAAATGGATAAGGGTACGTAAGGATTCTACTTTTTTTTATATGGTTTCCTCCATGGTCAATGCTGATATTTTGCAAGAAGGTTTTTTTAAAGATACATTTAAAGCATTGGGACCTGAGGAATTTAAAACTGCTATTTTAGGTTTTAAAGCTGATATAAAGAAAGGCGAAAAATTCTATGGTACACTAGGCGAACATCATTATTATGATGATGGTGTTATTACTGAATATTACCATAAATACTCCTTGATGGAGGAAATAGAGGAAAGTAGTTTGGCATTGCGACACATCGACCACAATGCGAAACTAGAAGGGGGTATGGACTTTGGCGATATGTGTAGTTTGGTGGCGGCACAGCCAAGAGGAAACTACTTGTATTGCCTAAAAGAGTTCTATACTTTGGCTCCTGAAAACGAAATTCAAATGGGACTGAAATTTTGTGAGTTTTTCAAACATCATAAGGTTAAAGTTTTGGACTTGTATTATGATCGTTCTGGAAATCAGAATAGCAAAACCAAACGAGATTGGGCGAATGCCATTAAAAAAGCGATTGAATACAATAATGGTTCTAGTACTGGATGGACTGTAAACTTGAAATCTGAAGGACAATCCACTATTTACCATGAGGAGGAATATAATTTTGCTAAAAATTTGTTTGGCGAAAGAACTCGTGGTTTAATCAAAATCAAAATAGATAAGTTTCAATGTAAATGCTTAAAAAGTTCCTTAGAACTTACAAAAATAAAAATTAGAACAGATACAAAAACAGGGTCAAAATCTTTGCACAAGGATAAATCTACTGAAAGCTTGCCTTTGGCTTCAAGACCTATGTTTTCTACCAATTTTAGTGATGCGTTTAAATATTTGGTTTACCGACCTGCTTATGTGAAGCTTGTGAATACGCATTCTGGATACTCGGGAATGGATCCTAGTGTGGGTGGGTAAAATATTTAAAAAAAATAATACCTTTTTTATTTGTTTTATTGATTCGTTTACGCTACATTTGTAGGGTAGTAATTAAGAAGTCCGGTGCAGGACGATAAAGTCGCAGAAATATTATGAGAGCATTTAACATTAAATTCCGTGAGAACTCATTTGTATCAGGCAATCCAACAGAAGTGATTGAAAAACTGAGTGAAAAAGGTTTATTTCTTAATGAAATAAGCAAAAAACACATTGAAGAAATGATGTGTCAAGAAAGACCAACTTCTAATAGTTTTGCGGCTGGAAATAACTCAGGAAATCCAATCGTTTACATCAAAGAAGTTACAGCTTTGAGTAATGACGCTTTGTCTAATAATAAACTTGAAGAGATAAAAAAATACGTTGCTGAAAACTATCCTAATGAAGACTTAAGACCTAATTACAAAATTTATGAAGATGGACGTATTCATATCGAATTGGGTATGAATTGGTATTGGAGTAGCATTTTTAAAACTCATTTAGCTGTGCATGAGTTTGGTTTAAGAGAACAAAATATAAATGTCGAAAATGTAAAAAGGCTGATTGACAATTTTGTTTATAAAAATAAATAATGAAAGTTTTATGTTATTCGGTAAGGCTTTCGAGCCTTACTGCAATATCTGACAAATGCTATAAAGCCACAGCCTTTGATGGTTCAGAAGCATTAATCCCAAAAAGTCAGGTATTCGGGCAAGATTACAGTGTTAGTAAAAGCGAGGCGTACTGGATAAGTGAATGGATTTTGAAACAAAAAAGCCTTCAATATTCAAGCAAAAAACAAGCTACTTTCGATACTATCACCAGAAAAGAAGTTCCAGTATGGATTGTAGAAAAACACGAACCAACTAAAATAGATCCTTTAGAAAACAACACCATTAAAGAGCTGAAACGATGATAGCTTCACTCCCGCAACAAATAGAAGTAAAAACAAAGCTGATGCCTAACAAGGTTGGAGCTTTGTTTATGAAACCCGGAACGGCTAAAACTCGACCAACTATTGAAATGGTAAACGCTGTTGAAGGAGTTGATTTAGTGGTTTGGATTGGTCCTTTGCGAAGCATTAAACCAAAGGATGGTTTACCCAGTATTATTGATGAAATCAATAAATGGGGTGGGTTCAATTGTACGAACGTGGTATATATGGGTATTGAAACTTTACAATTATCAGACCGTGCTTATTTGCAATTGTACAAACAGATTGCTACGGCTTGGCGGTGTTTCTTGGTGGTTGATGAAAGTATCAAGATGAAAAACTTTGAAGCCAAACGCACCCAGAGAATGTTGACATTAGGCAGTATGGTAGAATATAAGTTGATTTTGAACGGAACGCCCATCACAAAAAACTTATTGGATTTGTGGAGTCAGATTCATTTTCTTTCGCCTAAAATCCTCCGAATGGATTATGCGGAATTCAAACAGACTTTTCTGAAATATACGAAAATCACGAAGTCGGGCGGTTATGGAAGAAATTACACCAAGGAATTCATTACTGGAATTGAGAATATTGATTATCTCTATTCATTGATTGGAGAATATATTTTTGAGTGTGATTTGAATTTGGAAATCAAACAGTATTGGAACAATTATAATTACACGTTGTGCGACGAAACCAAGGAAGAATATAATTATCTGAAAGAAAAGTATCTCGATGATAAAACATTGGAAGAAAAAAACAATAATATCTTTCTAGAAATGACACAAAACATGCAGCACACGTATTGTTGCACGGAGAATAAGTTTGAAGTTTTGGAGGAACATTTCAAGAAATGGCCAGAAGAAAAGCATATTATCTTTTGCAAGTTCATACGATCACAAGAAGAAGTGAAGGAAGCTTTCCCGAAAGCACAGGTTTTGAGTTACCAAAAGGAATCAATGAGCCTGAACTTGCAGAACTATCCTTATACGATTTTTTGGGATAAAAACTTTGATTGGGGTTTGCGGGAACAGGGAAGTTTCAGGAATTACAGAACGGGAAACCTAGAGGATTGTTATTATTGGGATATGACTGGTAATGTAGGACTGGAAGCGTTATTTGATAAGAACGTGAAGGCAAAAACGAGTATGGTAGAATATTTTAAAAAAATAGGTAGAGAAAATTTAAAGAAAGAGTTATGACAGTTCATGAAGCTTCGCAGGAACGATTGAGAATTCTATTTAAGGAATTCGATAATATTTATGTTTCTTTCTCTGGAGGAAAAGACAGTGGTGTGCTTTTGAATTTGTGCATCGATTATATTAGAGAGCATAAATTGGATAGAAAAATTGGTGTGTTTCATTTGGATTATGAAGCGCAATACAAAATGACAACTGATTATGTCAATGAAACTTTGGAAGCTAATGCTGATATTCTTGAAATTTACAGATGTTGTGTTCCATTCAAGGTTTCGACTTGCACTTCGATGCATGAGAATTTTTGGCGACCTTGGGAGAAATCAAAACAAGATATTTGGGTTTCGCCATTGCCTAAGGATTGTTATACCGAAACTGATTTTGATTTCTTTAAAAATAATATGTGGGATTATGAGTTTCAGGAGAAATTTTCATTGTGGTACCATAAATTGAAAAAAGCAAAGAAAACGGCTTGTTTGGTTGGAATTCGTACGCAGGAAAGTTTGAACAGATGGCGTGCTATTCATTCTGATAAAAACTACAAAAATTACCAAGGTATTAAGTGGACTAAAGAAATGTTTCAAGATGTTTACAATGCCTATCCTATTTTCGATTTCACGACAAAAGATGTTTGGATTGCAAACGGGAAATTCAATTGGACTTACAATAAACTTTACGATATTTTCTATATGGCTGGTGTTGGGATAGAACAGCAACGTGTAGCAAGCCCTTTTTTATCGACTGCACAGGAAAGTTTGAAGATGTATCGAATAATTGAACCTAACACCTGGGGGAAATTATTAAGCCGTGTAAATGGCGTAAATTTCACTGGTATTTATGGAGGAACTACCGCAATGGGATGGCAAAGTATAAAATTGCCCGCTGGACACACTTGGGAAAGTTATATGTATTTTCTTTTATCGACTTTGCCTGAAGTAACAAGGGCTAATTATTTTGAAAAACTTTCGACTTCCGTAACTTTTTGGAAAGAAAAAGGTGGAGTTTTATCGAAAGAAACGATTGAAAAATTACGAACTGCAGGCGTGAAAATTGAGGTTAAGGAAAGTACCAATTATCAAACATCAAAATTACCTGTAATAATGGATTACATTGATGAAATTGACATTGCAGAAGCAAAAGAAATTCCAACATACAAAAGAATGTGTATTTGCATAATGAAAAATGACCATTTATGTAAGTATATGGGATTCACGCTCACAAAAAATGAAATTGCAAAAAGGAAAAATATAATGGCTAAATATCAAAATTTATTATGAAAAGTCCAGTTTACAATGTTTTGGCTGTGCCAATAGACAAAATTAGAGCAAATAGCTACAATCCTAACAGTGTAGCGCATCCTGAAATGAAACTTTTAGAAACTTCTATTTGGGAAGATGGTTATACAATGCCGGTAGTGTGTTACTACATTGCTTCGGAAGATATGTATGAGATTGTAGATGGATTTCATAGATATACGGTTTTAAAATCTTCTAAACGAGTTTTTGACCGTGAAAAAGGATTGCTTCCTGTGGTTGTAATTGATAAAGACGAAAGCAATCGAGTAGCTTCTACAATAAGACATAATAGAGCGCGTGGATCTCACGATGTGGAACTAATGAGCAATATTGTTTCGGAACTCACAAAAGCAGGAATGAGCGATGCTTGGATAATGAAACATATCGGGATGGATGCCGATGAAATATTAAGATTAAAACAAGTTTCCGGATTAGCCGAATTATTTAAAAACAAAGAATTTTCAACAGCAAAAGAAATATGAAAGAACAAAACGTAGTAGTAACAATGTTACTCGAAGAAAAACGGAATAAAGTAGCGAGTATTATCCAAACTGCCCGAGTGCAAAAAGGATGGTCCCAAACGGGACTGGGTGATCGTGTAGGTTTTAGCCGTAGTACAATTGCCAGGATTGAAGCTTGTGCATTTTCGCCAAATGCAGATCAATTGTATATGATATTGGAATGTTTGGATTTAACTTTAAAAATTGGGAATGAAGAAATTTGAAGCGCATAAGCATTATTGGTGGGGAGAAAACCATCAGCACCACGATGGAGAGGAAACGATTATAAAAATGAGTTTTCCTCGTTGTTTTATCCGGTATAAATTGAATGAAGCCTATTTTGCAGATTATGAAGAATTCTATGCTAATATTGCGGAAGTTCAATGGTTTGATGGCGATAAACCATCAGAAAAAGAACAGGAACGTATTATGATGGAAGCCTGGAACTTCCTAGCTATTGAGGAACGTCTTTTGGAGGAGGATTTAGAGGATATTGATTTTGATGAAGATTAATTTAGTAAATTTGAGTTATGGAAAAGAAACAAACAACTTTTAAAAGTTTACAAGAATTAAAAGAGGTTCAGGAAAGCGTTAAGAATCAACTGGGTGAAAAGTACGAGGAAGTGATTACTCCGTATGTTCAAATTATCCAAATGACAATGAAAGCCAATAATGAAAATGAGTTTCAAGCTATGAAAAGGATAAAGGAAAATTTGGAAATTTATAGTAAAAAAGATGCTCCGTTGTTGTTTTCGGCGGCATTGATTGAAATTACTGAAGGGAAGCATTTTGAGGGGTTTGTTGATCAAGTTAAAGGGTAGAAATATGGAGGCTAAATTTAAAGTTGCTCAAGATGTTATTTACGAAGGTAAAGAAGTCTCTATTGAAGAAATATTTGATGATGGAACGTGTAAAATAGATAATCCTTTTTGGAGTGACGAAGATGATGATGACACTCCTTTTTGGATAGTTGTAAAAATGGAAGAATTGAAAGAAATTAACTTATAAGTGAATTTTTATGGATAAATTACAATACCTATCTAGATTATCCTTTGAAATAAAAAAAGGGTGGATTGATACCGAAAATATGTCTTTAGAAGTTTCAATCCCATTATCATTTGGTTTTACGTTAAATGAACTTGAAGAATTTTGTAAAGAAAATAATGTTTTCATTTTTGAATTTGGAAAACAAATTTTGATAAGAGGATATCGAAAGCATAAAGTTAAATTTGTACCACAAATCAATAGTACATTATCAATAAACGGTAATGTTATACCGAGTGCAACAGAAATTAATTTAGCAGTAGAAGAAGTAAACGAATGGATCTATTTTGATTATCAGAGTTATTCAAAAAACGCTAGTTTTTAGCAAAAAGAAAAAAAGAAAACCCCGAAGTCCGCACGCATGTGCGGATTTTTTTTGGAAAAGAAAAACGGCTTGAAATAAGCCGTTTTAATCGTTGTTATAGTATAGAATGGAGTGAGTTTTGTTTTTCCAAAATTCGTAATTTGTAGCTAATGAAAAGCGGGGTTTATCCATTAATAAGGAGTTATGACAGTGTACCTCCCCCCTTATTTCGTGAAAGCATAAATTTATAGCGGTCATTTTACAGCACATCGGGTCCAAGTCTTGACAAACATAATAATTGCCTTTACCTATGTGATTGGCTGCTAGAACTAAACGCCCGCTACCCGAGCAGGGTTCGTTTACTGTTTTGCCATAATCATCTTTATCGATTGTTAATTGTGCCATTAAATCGCATAAGCTTTTGGGGGTGAAATACTGCCCGAAATTTGATTTTTTGTAATTACCCGTTAAACATTCGTAATATTCCCCGAGCGGGTCGCACCAATCGCCACCCTCTAAACTTTTAGCGTATATCTTTGTAAGTTCTGCAAACAATTTACACAAGCTTTCAAGTTCTGAACGACTGTATTTTTTTATCGTTTCAAGGTATAGCGGTTCTTGTGTTCCTCTACCCATTGCGCAAATAATCACGGTTAGTAAATCGTCAAAAACTCGGTTTAAATCGTGGCGGTATTCGAAGCCAAAAAACAAGGAGTTAAATGTTTTTAACTCCTTGGGAACGTCTCTAGTTTTTAACATCTGCAGTTTGTACTTGAGCGTTAGAAAATAGATAACAAAGCGGATAAAATGAAAATTCTTTTTCCTCTTTGGTTTGTGGTTCTGCGGTGGCTTGGTCTTGGTTGTTTTTGCGTTTTCTTCCCCAAACTAAAAAGGCTTTTTCGCCTTTTTTTACTCGTTTTCCTTGTTTAATCCATTCTTGAAAAGTGTTAAATTCTTGGTGTTCGCCTTTAGAATAAAAATCCTCTATCAAAATTGAATTTATATTGCGTGGTTCGTCTTCGAGTTCTTGAATTTCTTTTGCTGATTTAGAAAGTGCTATTAATGCTTTTTTCTTTTCGATGTGTTTTTGTTGCTTTTCGGTCATGGCTTAAGCTTTCGATATTATTAATAAATTTTTTGATACTGATATTGTCACATTTTCCCCTATTTCAAAACCTGCTTCCTGCATCCATTTACCCGAAAGAATGATTTTTGGTTTTACTGTTGGTTTCTTCCAAAGATTTTTGACAAATTGAGATGAAATTTTAAGGGTGCGAGATTTAAAAAATATATCCATTGTAGTCGCTTTTTTGGTTGGCGTTCTCCTGGATAAATAACTCAGCTATTGTGTAGGCTTTATTAAAAGTTTTTTTGGCTTGGGCTTTGTAATATTTATAATCTTCGTAATTGAAAAGGAAAGAATATCCTTTTTCGTGTAGTGTGGCTTTTACTTGCTCAGATAATTTAAAAGCTGTATTTTTGCTGCTGTTAGATTGTACGTGCGTCATGGCTTGTATAATTTAAGTGATTTAAACCCTCCGATACTTCGAACTATCAGAGGGTTTTTTAATTTAACTGGGTTTAGATTTCAAAGGTTAAGACCTCGTTTTCTGCTTCTGTAAGTAGAATGTTTAATTCTGCTTCCATTGTGTCAGTAACTTTTTTAATTACGTTAGAATTGCTTACTTCAAATTCAAATCCCGCCTGATTTTTCAGAATGATTTTTGCAGTGATTTTGTCGTTTCCTGCGTGAAACATTTTTAAGTCGTTTGCTTTTCTTTCTAAGTGTTCATATCGCTTTGATACTTCATCAAAAAGGGTTTTTCTTCCAATTCTCTCCTTTGCGGTTAAAGGTGCGCTATTAGCAAATTTTTCAATAGCTGCTACTGCAGCAGCTTCTTTGCTTTTCTCGGTAGGTTCTGCCGTTTTTGCTACTGGTAATAATTTTAGACTTTTTGTATCTTTTACCTCATTACCTTTTTGCTCTTTTTGTTGTTTTTCTGTGTTCATAATGTTATAATTAAGTGATTTTCAATACTTAAAGATACAAAATAAGTCGTATATATACGATTTATTAAGACGTTATTTTTACTTTTTTACTCTTTAAAACATAAATATAGAATTATTCTAAATAGTTAGACTTACCACTTGAAAAGTTTAAAAAAACAGGGTTACAAAAAAAACAAAATTGATAAAGAACTGAAAACAAACAAACTAACCCTATTTAAAAAGGGTGGTTTGTTGTTTTTGTCTTTGAAAACACCGTCCCGCTCAAAAACCTTTTTTTCGTTACCTCTTTGCCTTTTCGACAGAGATATGATTGAAGCCCATTGCCAGCACCCACCATTTATCACTCCGAAGGTATCTTAAGTCCTTGTTATTGTTCATGTCACAGGCTTTGTACTTAGGTAATAGTACTATTGTATTACAATAAAAGAGGTAATTACATGGGGTCAACAGTCAAGTTGTATGATGCGATAAAAAGAATGCGTGAACTCACCGATAAGGGGATTCCATTTAGCTTTTCATTCATGTCATATAATGATACAAACGGTACTTCATCTGGTATTAAAACAGTAACGAATGCGCAACTACGCATGGGTTATCGTAACGACCAAAGCAAGAAAGCTTCTATTCTTATCGGGTATGTGAATGGACAAGATGGGAATAGGTGGTTTTATTTACCACTGTTATTAAAGTTTAATGGATATACAATAAAACCATAGTTATGAATATAGAGTATGTAGGTAATGGTGCTATTGTTGATACTCCAGATGTTGCATTTACTTATCAGGTAAGTGAGACACCTAGAGAATTACATCAACAAAAGCAAAGAGCAAATGATCTTGAATGGAACAATTGTTACAACCCTATTGGTGATTACCTAGTCTTTCCTTATGGTGTTAACGATGACTTACCGGATATCATTAAAGAGGTAGTGCAAACTAACTCTACTGCTCCTGGTATACTTAAAAAGAAAACCCAATTGATTTGGGGAATGGGTCCGCAGTTATATAAAGAACAGATTAAAGAAGGTAAACTAACAAGAGTATATACTGAAGATGCTGAGATAAAGTCATGGCTTGAGTCTTGGGATTATGAATCGTACTTGCTAAAATCCTGTACAGATTACCAACATTTAGAAGGGGTGTTTTCTAAATTTGAATTAAGCAAAGGCGGCCGTATCGGTCAGCCTACTATATCTAGGATTGAGCATCTTTATCCAGACAGAACCCGAAAAGCATGTAAAAAAGACAGTGCTACACTTGATGCTACCCATGCCATAACTGCTGAACGTTCCTTTAGAGATGTAAACGGTGCGAATGGCTACAAAATTTATCCATTATTCGATTTTAAGAATCCATTTGCTAATAAAAATGCTATCTTTTATAGCAATATGTACAGCTTCTGTACCGATTATTATACAGTACCCGATTTATACGGTTCTATCGAATGGTTGAGGCGATCAACTGCTGTTCCTTTAATCTTTAAGGCATTGTCAAAAAATTCCATTAATCTTAAATACCATATCATTTCGCCTCAGGTGTTTTGGGATAAAAAGAAAGAAGAAATTGAGGCTAATTGCGAAAAATCAGGAGTGCTTTATAAAGCTTCAATGCTTTTAGAATATCAAAGGAATTTTCTTGAAAAAATAGCTGTAGTATTATCAGGTGATGAAAATACAGGAAAGTATATGCATACAACAAAGAGTTTTTACTTAGAAGGTGTAAATCTTGTTGAAGCTGGTTGGGAAATTAAAACCATCGACCAAAACATGAAAAATTATGTTGAATCACAAATTGCGATATCTAATCATGCTAATCACGCATTGTCATCAGGATTGAACTTACATTCTGCTTTAGGGAATGTTTCTGAAACTGGTAAAAGTGATAGTGGTTCCGAGCAAATATATGCGCTTAAAACCTTCTTGCAAACGGGAATTGATATTCCTGAAATCATAATAATGAAAGCTATTAATTATGCCTTATTATCCAATTTCCCAAAAAAAGGATTGAAACTGGGATTCTACCACGAAAACCCCGAAAAAGAACAGGACATCACACCAAAGAACCGAATAATCAATCAATAACATGAAACTACTATTTCAAACCACAGGAACAGGAAGCACAGAATTGAAATCGTTGTTGGGTTTCATTGATGTCGATTTAAAAATTCAAAATCTTATTCCGGATTTAATTACAGCAACTAATGATGTAATTGATTTGGTAGGCGAAGAAGTCTATAAAAAAGCGACTGATATCTATTCTGATACAACTATTTCGGAAGATGATAAACCGTTTATATATGCCATTCGTTATCCAATAGCTGTAAATGCCTATCGTTTATTTTGTGTGTCTAATGATATTTCGCACACGAATAATGGTCGAAAAATGCGCCAAGACGAAAACCAAAAACAGGCTTTCGAGTGGATGATTGACCGCGACAATGCAGCATTGGAAAAAAGGTATTACCGAGCATTAGATGATTTAATGAAATTCCTAGACCGCTCAAAGGTTGATGATGAATTAACAAC
This sequence comes from Flavobacterium zubiriense, assembly GCF_041729725.1. Classification (NCBI taxonomy): domain Bacteria; kingdom Pseudomonadati; phylum Bacteroidota; class Flavobacteriia; order Flavobacteriales; family Flavobacteriaceae; genus Flavobacterium; species Flavobacterium zubiriense. The sequence goes on from NZ_JBCFQL010000006.1 coordinate 144,680, forward strand.
TACATTATATTCCATTTGGACGAATTGCAAAGCTTTTAAAGCTACTCATAATCTATTTATTCGTACCGTTGCTGACTTCGACAAACATTTTACAATCAATTCCAGATTGTTATTAATAAAATTAGCCCCTGCAATTTCGGACTGCGAGCAATATGAAATCAAGCCCCGTGTCGGTTCTGAAAAACTAAACGCATTGAAGCAGGCGCTAAAAGAGAATACACCAATTACTGATGCCAAAGATTTAGAATTAATAAGACTAATTCAGAAAGCATCGGTTTCCTATGGTCTTGCTTGGTCAATGACTCGATTATCGGTGCAATTGTATCCTGAAGGTGTTTTGCAACATGTTACCAGTGATCGCGCAACCACTCGTGGAGCAAAACCAACTCTAAAAAACGAAACGCAAGAAGCGCGTCAAGCTTTTGAAAGTGATTTTGATAAAGTCATTCTAGAAATCGAAAGACTTGTCGCTCCTGCTCCAACTATCGACGAATGCCAACCCATAAACCCTGAAATTATTTACGGAGATAAATTCATGTCATTATAAAACCAAATTATTCAATGAAATCACTTTTAAAAAAAATCGCCCTGTTTTTTAATTACCTATTCAATTTCAGAACCATTAATAGGTTCAAAAAAATCAATAATAAACTCGAAAATAAATTAGCAGATAGAGAGGTTGACCGAATTATTCTAAAAGGGAATATTATAAAAATGGTGCGCAAATACCTTCGTGTAGATGCAAAATCAAAATACATCCCGAAAGAATCCCGAAATCACACCGAAATTAGAGAACGCATTTTGGCTGAATTTGGCGAACAAATGGGAAAACTGGGTATCAAAATCAATGAGAAACTAGAACTTATCTAAATGCATAGCGTACACATTCCTGAGGCAAATCTAAATTTATATCTTCCTGCTGACTTGTCCGAATGTGACCATGAACAGTATATCGATATGTGCGAATTAATATTCCGTTTCCACAATCAGGAAATAGATTATCAGGAATTTAGAACACATGCCATATATAAGCTGCTGAATTTAAAATTATCTCGAGAACAGCATGATGAGGAGGAGAAATTTTCTAACATCTATCAGGTTTCTGAATTGATGGATAGTTTCTTTGAGGAACTCGACGGGAAACAAACCATCAAACAATATTACATACATAATCCGGTACCAAGTTTCGCACCAGCTTATTCTAGATATTATGGTCCTTCGGATAGTTTTATGGATATGACCTTTGGCGAATACCGTGATGCCTTACGCATTTTCCACGATTTCCATGCCACTGGCGATATGCACTTACTGGTTTTGCTGACTGCCATTTTTTATAGAAGAAAAAAGAAGTTTCATTATTTTAAAAAGCAATTCGCTAATTACAATGGAAACATTCGGGATCCCTATAACTCAGCATTGTTAGAAAATCATGCTAAAAATTTCAAGTACGCACCCATTGGGTTTATCTATGGGTTTTACTTGTTGTTTGCCAGTTTCCAAAAATACTTAGTTGATGCCAAAATACTTTGGGGCGGTAAAGAAATAGATCTTTCGATTTTGTTTCAAAGTGATAGCGGTTCTGACTTAGAAAACATACCAGGAATAGGAATGGATAGCATCGCATTTACAATGGCCGAAAGTGGGGCATTTGGAAACATCAAAGAAGTAGATAATACTAATTTTTGGCAAATACTTATCAAGATGTACGATTCCCGAAGAAATGATTTAGAACGACAAAAACAAGAAAACAATGCTACCAATCAACAGACTTAAAGAATATCAGGCAGAAGTTGTAGCTCAACTTAAAGATGATCAAAACAAGAAGCTTTACAATTACACCAATATGATAGTTGAAAAAAAAGGGCTCTCTAAATTATTACAAGAACGTTTAGAGGAGGATAACACCTATTTAATATCCGTTTTGCCTGAGTTCCGGTTAAAAGGTGAAGAAGATGCAGCCAAATGGGTAAATGTTTTGTCTTTTTTTATTTTAGATAAAACAGCCTATTCTGAACACGATCATGATTCATTCATCAATATTTTCGCTACTACTCAAATAAAAGCTAAGGCTTTTGTAGATAAATTGCTTGAAGATAAATCCAACCATGACGGAATGTTTTGCGGTTTTCTTTCTTATCTGGATGAAAATTCAATTGCGGTAAATCCAGTGTGGCACATGGACGGCTGTAACGGTTGGGTAATTGATATTAATTTGGATTCAAACGCATAAAGTCGTATATTTACGACCTAAATAAAAACCATGACGACAGAAAAAATCAATCAATTATTTGAAGAAGCAATAGATAAGGATAATAGAATTCCAATTTCTAAACTAGAAGGAATTTCTAAAGATAAAATATACAATTGGCGTAATGGTCGCAATGCTAATAGCATCACCATTGGCGAAAAACTAAATTTACTTTTGCAATTAGGAAAAATAAAAATTATAGAAAACGATGAGCCTGATAGAGACTAGAGAACAATTTTCGGATGCTATTTTAGAAAAGCGCTTTATCCGAAAAGTGAGTCAGGATATGAATCACGATATCGACCAAGCCCAAACGGCTTATATGTCTAGTCGTGGTTTTGAAACTGAAAATTGGTATTCCGGACGTGGCTTTGTGGCCACCGAAAGCGGACTAGAATACAGCCACCTCAAGAAACATCGTTTTTTAGATATGAAAACCCGAAATTCCGCTAAGGGAACTAACCGCAAAAAGCCTCACCCTGTACATAACCGCATTATTTACGGACATTATAATAATATGATCAAGCAATTGCATTTTGGGTTTACGCATGCCGTAAAGGAAGAATTGATGAAGATTAACTCATAAAAACGTCATCAGCTTAATAATTTTAACTAAAAAGTAATGTATTTATATAACTATTATATATACTTTTGTCAAATACATTTGTATACTACAATTGTATAGTTCCTATAGATACATTTTTTAATCAAAAAATATACATTATACAATGAGTTTTAACATCGAAGATATTAAAGAAACTATACGTATAAAAGGTGACCATATTAAGATAAATGTGATGATTGCTTCTGGGAAAGAAGGGGAACATCATATTGTTGTATCGCCTGCTTTATTAGTAAGCGGATATGGTTCAACACCTGAAGAAGCCAAAGAATCTTTTCATGAAAACATTAAATTATTTTGCGAAGACTTACTTACTTTGCCAAATGATAAAAAATTAATTGAATTAAAAAAACTTGGCTTTACTCAGGAAAAATTTGCTCATAAAAACTTTTCAAAACTATATGTTGATGAAAATGGTGTTTTACAGGGTTTAGAAACTGTTAAAACTCAAAGATTAGAAGCAACAATATAGTTAAATATGGGAAATAACAGACCTGTAAAAACTTGCGATTGGGTTGCATTCTTAAAAGCTCATGGATGTAAATACAAAAGAACCAGAGCTTCACATGATCATTATAACTGCCCGAATTGTTTCAGGACAATTACACACAGAGAAGCGGATAAAGAAATTCCTGCTTTACATTTAAAAACTAATCTTTCAACCATGGGTAAAACATTAAAAGACCTTTATGATTGGATAGAGAAAAATAGATAAAATAACTACTAAATTCCTCCCATTTGAGGGATTTTCTTATTTTTACGGACTAACTTTAAAATTTCATATCATGAAAAAAATTATTTTATTGCTGTTGTTTGTTCCTTTTATTGGATTTTCTCAAGACTGTAAATTTGAGAAAAACGAAATTGATCCTTTCTATAAAACAAAAGTTGTTAATACAAAAAAGAGGGTTATTGTTGATGTATTAGGTAGAACTGTAGTTTTTCAGTTTTTATATAATGTAGAGCCTTCTATTAAAATTGAATATACTTTGGGAGGATCTAGTGATGCAGTTGTAATTAAGGGTAATAAAACAATGTTTTTATTAAACAATAATGACGTTATAAATTTTGATGTTAATGAAGATCAAGAAGGAAAAATAAAGGAATTTTTAGGTTCTTATTTAAAAGAATTTAATTTTATATTTCCTCTATCTACTGATGATTTAAATAAAATTAAAACAATTGGTATAAAAACAATTAGGCTTGAAACAAAAGAAAAAACGTATGATTTTGAAGTTAGAAGTAAAAAAGATGTTGTCAAAATAAACTCCATTATAGATTGTTTTCTAAATGAAATTAATAAATGAGCCACTTCCACTACAACCGCTTTCAAGACCCTAACTGGTGGAAATTCTGCCTGATTATATTTATTGTATTAGCCACTATAGCCTACTTTTTAGAGTAGGCTATTTTTTTAATGTGCAAATGCACATTGTTTAAAATAAAAATATATCTTTGCTTTGCTAAAACATAATATCAAGGAGCAATCCTTAAAACTTTTTTAAGTTAACATAAACGAACCCCTCGTTCACGTTGTAGGTGTCTAGTGATAGCCCTGATTCCATATCCTTGATATGTTTTAGCACAACCGAAGATGAGGGGTTTCGTGTATAAACTATTTTCGAATATGCTAAAAGAAAATGTAAATGAAAAACTATCACACCGTGATGTTTTTCCCGCGCTCGCTAAATTTGTAGATTCCGCCTATTTTCAAGGTGAAATACAAAATTTAGAAAAAAATGTACAAGAACCATTTGAACTCCTACTCGTAACCGAGTTTGGCGATAGCCGTGATTTAAGAGAGAGAATGCACCAAGCAATAGAAACTATTCGCGGTTTTGCTAGAGTGTTTGAACCATTCACTAACAAACAGGTTGAGAAAGCCTGCCAAGAATTAATCCATGTCTAGCGTTGCTGTAAAGATATTCTATGCCAAGGGCATCAGGGTATCAATGAAAAACCGCACCTTCAAAGAAGCCATGCATCTTATTTGGGATTCTCCTGCTTTTTGCGAACACGAACCTCTAAAAATGGTTTTTACCTCTACAGGCAAAGTATTGTTTATGGATAAAAATGCTTTTAATTCCTATCTATCTGGAAACATTAGCATGCAGGAACTGGTAGAACTTACTGAATGTGACGAACTCTACCGTAATACTCAGGATGTTTTAGGAGTAGAAACGGGACATTTATGGAAAGCTTCGCTTAATGTGCTAACCTTAATTAGCGATGATGATTTTGTGGAAACCAAATTAGATTTAAAAGTTTTTGAAATTGTAGAATAGTATGAAAAAATATATAATGAATGCCGAAGGTTTAGAACTGGAAGCAATAATAAAAGGATTTTGTGTTGAATTAGATGATTTAATTCAAGTTGCTGCTGATGCAGGAGATGAAGATATTAGTAGCCATTTTGCAAAAGATTATAAACAAATAGAATTATTCTATTTTAGAGTAAAAAATAAAGAGGAATTATCCGTTTTAGAACGAAATCAAATTCGTGAGATAATGAAAGCTGATATGAAACAAGCCGGGATTTATTTTTGTTAATTAAAAAGCCACTTAATTGTGGCTTTTTTTAGTTTACAAATGTTAAAGTTTAAAAATAATTACATTAACTATTTGATTATCAATTATTTATAATATATTTGCATGAATAAACCTATAAAAACATAAATATGAAAGAACAATCTAAAGCACTCGAATTTATCTATCAAGATACCGAGATTCATTTCCTATTGGGAACTGAAAAAGATGTAATGGTAAATGCAACTGAAATGGCAAAAATTTTCAAAAAAGAAATTAAAGATTTTATGAGATTAGATTCTACAAAAAACTTTATAAATTCATATTTGAAAAGGAAAAACAGAGAATTAAAAACGGAGGAATCTCCGTTTTTAGAAGAGCAAATTTATACTTCAAAACAGAAATCTGGCACTTATATGATTAGACCTTTTGCTTTGAAATTTGCTGCTTGGTTAGATTCAGATTTTGAAGTATGGATTTTTGAAACGATTGATACAATCCTTTTTGGTCATTATAAAGAACATTGGGATGCTCACTTAAAACAAGAAGATGCAAAAAAAAGAATGGAAGCGGCAAAAAGCAAACTTTTATTAAATGCAACTCAAGAAGATGTAATTGCATATTTCAAAGCTGAAATTGAATTTAAAACCGCTCAATCTGATAAAACGAAGGCTATAAAAAATCAGTATAGCATATTTGATTAATCACGCACAGCTGAATTAACTATTCTACCCCCATTTGGGGGTAGAATAAATATTTAAAAAAATAAAAACAAGTTAATAAATAATCATCATGAGTAATATATCAATCGGAAAAATTAACAATCAAGAGATTCAAGTAATTGATTTATTTGGAATAGAATACATTTATTTGAAACCAATCTGTAGTGCTTTAGGAGTATCATATACAAAAGAAGTTTTTGAGGTAATGGAAAATGATTTTGTATCAGACAAGCATAAATTACTACCAATTGTTATAGATGAAAAAGAAACTGATTCTATCGCAATACCAATAAAATATATGTTAGGATATATTGCTGTGATCTCAAAGAAAACTTTTTTAAGTAAGGACGATTACTTAAAAAATAAAAGAAAAATACTTGATGCAATGTATGAATATCTTTTTCCTCATTATAAAGAATAAATACCACTTAAAAGCCCTGTAAATACGGGGCTTTTTTTATGTCACATAGTTTACGCTAAACAATCGCCAATTTTACTGAAAATCAGTAAAATGGCAAAAGTAATTCTAGACGAAGTAATGAAGAACACTATTATAATTAATAGTGATCCTGCTCAAAAAGCTCTTTTTGACTTAGAAAAAGCAACACGCAAACTTACCGAAGAAAATAAAGCTTATGGTCTTCAAAAAAAATTACTTGAAAAACAAAACAAAAAAGATACTGAAGAATATAAATTACTTACCGCTACAATGAAAGCCAACACGGCGGAAATTAAGAGCAATAAAGTTAAAATGAAAGAATTGCAAGACCAGATAGGTATTACTGGTCTTACCATGAAGCAATTATCAGACAAAGCACATATACTAAAAATGTCTTTATTGAATGCTGTACCTGGAGGGCAAGCTTACAAAAAATACGAAGCCGAATTACAGCAGGTTTCTGCACGTATGAATGAACTTAGAGGAAATGCTCGTACTACAGGTTTGTCATTAGGTTCAATGGCTGATGGTTTCAACCGTTACCAAGCAATGGCATTATCTGTTGTGGCAACTCTTACTGGAATGGTTTATTCTATTCAAAAAATTATTGATATCAACAGTAAGCTCTCCGATGCTCAAGCGGATGTAATGAAAACCACAGGAATGACCCGTCAGGAAGTTGATGAGTTAACCAAGTCTTTTGGTTTGCTAAAAACACGAACATCAAGAATTGATTTACTGGGTATTGCTGAGATAGGAGGTAAATTAGGTATTGCAAAAGAAGAAATTACCGCATTTGTCGCCGTAATGAACAAAGCAGGTGTAGCATTAAGTGATTCCTTTACTGGAGGAGCAGAGGAGGCGGCTGAAAAACTTGGTAAAATAAAAGGTTTATATGGTGAATTGAGAGATGCGGGCGTAGAAATAACTTTTGAGTCCGTAGGTTCTGCCTTAAATGATTTGGGTGCTGCTGGAACTGCTTCAGAAGCAAACGTAGCCGAATTTGTTACTCGTGTGGGTGCTATGCCTGAAGTTTTTAAACCAAGTATAGCGCAAGCTCTTGGTCTTGGTGCTGCTTTTGAAGAAAGCGGTCTTAAAGCTGAACTAGCAGGGGGTAATTACAGCAAAGTAATTACCCTAGCCGCTAAAAACGTTGCTGGTTTTGCTGCGCAAATGGGTAAACCAAAAAAGGAAATTGAAGATTTAATTAACAGCAATCCTACTGAATTCTTTCTTCAATTTGCAGATTCCTTAAAAGGCTTAAGCGGAACGCAATTAGCAGATGTGTTAGATAAGTTAAAACTGAATGATAACGAAGTTAAGATGGTTCTTGGTGCTGCATCTCAAAACACAGAGCTATTTCGCCAGAAAATTGATTTGGCTAATAAATCAATGAATGAAGCCACTTCGTTAACTAATGAGTTTAATATAAAGAATACCAACTTAGCAGCTACACTAGAAAAAATTAAAAAGACTACTACAGGGTGGTTTACCTCAAATACATTTGTAGAGTGGTTAACTAGTGCCGTAAATTGGTTAGCTAAGTTAATTGGTGCATCTGATGACGCTGATGGTTCTGCTCAACGTTTACGAGACAGGTATATTTTTTTAGTAAAAATACTCACCATAGTTGTAACATCGTATATATCATATAATGCTGCCGTAAAACTTACAGCATTATGGACTAATGGTTTAGCAACTGCCACTCAAATATTAACCGCTATTCAAAATAGAGGTGCTATAGTCACAGGGCTTCTTAGGAGTGCTCAGTTACTTTTGGCAGCTTCATATTACACTATAAGAGGTAACACGGTAAGAGCAACCGCCGCCATGCGTTTATTTAATGCATCAGCAAGTGCTAATCCTATTGGATTGGTTCTTGTGGCTTTGACTGCGGTTGTTTCGGCTATGGTATTGTTTAGCAAAGAAACTTCAAAAGCTACCAAGGTTCAGCAAATGCAAGCCGATATTCAAAACGAAGTGGCTAAAAGCATTGCGAAAGAAAAAAACGAAGTTGAAGCATTGGTTAAAATTATTCAGGACGAAACAGTTTCTAAAGACAAAAAACTTGCAGCAATAAAAAGATTAAATGAAATATCTCCAGAATATTTAAAAGGATTAACACTTGAAAATATAAAAACATTTGAAGGTAAAAAATTACTTGATCAATATATTGATTCCCTTTATAAAAAAGCAAGAGCTGTCGCAATTGCAAATAAAATGCAAAAGTTAGAAGAGGAGAAACTAGATCTTGAAAGTAAAACTGCAGGTGATTTTAGAAAGGAACAAACGTTTGGGTTTTTGGGACCTAAAACCTTTGATAAATTCACTTCAAGAAAGGATTTTGAAAAATATGTTCGTGAAAAATTCAAAGGTGTTGACGAAGCTACGTTTGATGACTTTGTAAATAAATTTATTTCATCTTCTGGTTTTGATGATAAAGAGAAGAAGATAAGCGATGTCGATGCTCAAATTAATGCGCTTAAACCTGAGTACGAAAAAAACATCCTTAATAATTTGGTTTCAAAGGCTACTCCTGAAACTCCAGATAATAACAATACTCCAGATACGCCCACAGCAGAGACTCGCCCGACTACTAAAAACCCGAATTCCTCTCAGGAAGAAATCAATCGGATCAAACTGGACAGAGAATCTAAGTACAATGAAGAACTTTTAAAACTTACCCGCCAATTAGAAGATGATAAAATTGCAGCGATGCAGGACGGTTATGAAAAAGAATTACTAATTGAAAACCAAAGGTACCAAAGAGAAATTGACGATTTAGACCGACAAAAAATCCATGCTGATGAACTAGCAAAACTAGATGAAGATATTGCCAAAGCTAAAGAATCTAAGGACATAAGCAAGTACAATGCTTTAATGACCATTCGTAATGAATGGGATAAAAAGAACGCTGACCTTGATACTAAAATCAATGCTATCAAGGAAGGTAAGATGGCAATTCATAAAAAGAACCTTGCCACCATTGAAGAAAAAGCTGCTACCGAAGCTATCAATAAAAAGAAAGAAGCTTTTGATCGCGACAAACAACAACGTGAAATCAAGTTCAATGAGGAACTGGCGGCACTGGGTAATAATAAACGTGCCAAGGCTAGACTTACTGAGCAATTCAATGAAGGAGAATTAAAAATTCAAGAAGAATTTTTAAGAGGTCTTTTAGAAGATTATAAAAAAATTGTAGGCAAAGAAAATTTTCAAGGAATTGATTTGTCATTACTTACTGAAGAACAGGTACAGGAATTTCAAGACTATGCAAACGAAGTAGGCATAAGTTTAACTGAACTTATTAATAAAATCAATGAATTAAAAGGGAATAAGGCACAAACTAATACGGAAGCTTTAGGAGTTGGTGGTGGTCAAGCAGACATATTTGGTTTTACACCTGACAACTGGGATACACTTTTTGATAACTTAGAACAAGGAAAGTTTGGTATTGAAGAAATGGTTTTTGCTGTTTCAGCTTTAACGAATGCTTATGGTATGTACAGCAAGTTTCTTGAAATCAATGAAAAGAAGCAACTGGCCAACTTCGAAAGAAATACCAACACTAAAAAAGAACGATACAAACAGCAATTGGATTCAGGCAGGATTAGCCAGGAACAATACAACAGATATGTTGAAAAAGCAGATGATGATTTAGCTAAGAAAAAAGCCGAAATAGAAAACAAACAAGCTAAACGACAAAAGGCAATTACTATTTCTCAAATTGCTATGAATACTGCTATGGCAATTATGGGTATTTGGGCTCAATTTCCAAAATTTGATTTTGGTGCAACCGCTGCAATAATGACTGGAGTAGTTGGTGCTTTAGGTTTGGCTCAAATAGCTATGGTGGCTAAACAGGATCTTCCTTCGGCATCCGGTTACGAAGAAGGACTTTATCCAGAATATGTAAAACGCGAACAGGATGGTAAAGTTTTTAAATCAAAACCAGCAGGAAAAACCCGCAGCGGTTTAGTTACTAATACCAGTCATTTTATGGTGGCCGAAAATGGTCCTGAAATGGTAATTGATAACAAGGCATGGACTAGAATGAATCCTGCTGTTAAGGATGCTTTAATCCGTGACCTTCAAGGAATCAAAGGCTGGGAAAATGGTTATTATAATGAAGCCTTAAAACGCTATGAAGTTCCTGCCAGCTCTGGTACTACAACTAATCCATCTCCATCAAACAATAATGATGCTGCTTTATTGCAAATGGTGCTTTCAGTAGTTGCCGAAAATACAGAAGTTATGAAGGATTTAAGGGATAATGGTCTCGAAGCTTTTGTTTCTAACAAAGATTTCAAATCAATGAAAAACATTCGTGAAGGACTTAAAAAAGAAGATGCTTTAAGGAAAAACAATCAAATAAGATAACTATGAATTTCACCACGCCATACAACACTGCCGATTATTTTTTTACCAAAGAGGAAGATGAAATTGTTTTCAATACCCCGTTAGAAAACACTTATTTTGAAATGGAGGTAACTATTACATCATATGAATTTTATACGCAAATTCCCCGAACTAAAACATTGTTTTATAAAATTCCCCTTTTTCAAAAGAAAGCGACTTTTGATTTGGCCGAGATTATTGATCGTGCTATGCCTCGTATCAAAACAATCGAAATGAAACGTTTGTTGCAATACCGAGCGACTGAGGTTAACATTGTAGTTTTTGAAAAAGATATTGAAACTGAAACGGAAATTTCCGTTAACGAAATAGGGCCTGTAAAATTCATTTCGGGATTCAAACCTGAATTTATTGAAAACAATTGTGCTTTTCTCGATGTGTATCAGCTTAACCGAAGCACCCATGCAAACAGTTTTGTGTTTTTTAATGCGCTGCTCACACAAGACACTCATACTTTTAAAGTCTATAAAAATGGCGATGAAGTGGATAGTTTAACTCTTCAGGTAATCAGTGATAATATATGTAGCCGCTCTATTTTATTGAGCGATTATGAAACCCAGCAAGGGGATGTTATTGAAATAAAATTACAAGGCAAATCTACATTAGTCAAGAGATTCATTGTTTTGCCTACTGCTACTCCTTTTAGCAATTATATTGCTTTTGAGGATGAATATAATCTAAAAACAATTGTCGAATTTACTGGAGAATATTATTTTCCGGTTGAATTTACAACAAAGTTTAACCAAATTCAGCAAGGTATTCGAAAATGGAATACAAAGATAAGCTCTACTAAAGAACTGAGTTTTATTATCAATACCGGATTCCTCATACAAGATGAAGAATTTTTAATCGAAAGTTTGCTGAATTCGCTTAAAGCGTGGTTGATTATTGGCGAAAAAGAAGCCATTGAATTAGCAACAAATCCCAAGAAATTTAAAAAACAAGATCCTACCACTGAACTGTATTATTATGAAGTAGAATTTTTTGTGAATCCTACCAAAATAAAACCATTGCGTTTGCAATTAGACAAGGAATTAGAAGATATTAAATTTATAGTCAATCCTATTTTAGATATTATCAATCTTACTTCTTCAGGTACAACAGCATCCAGCACCCGATTGACATGGGAAATTCACTCTGAAGAAACCGAGGAAATTGTATTTTTCGAAATCTATCAAGATGGAAATTACATAGGTTCAACCAGTAATTTGTATTATGATGTAACTGGCTTAGACTTAGATACAACGTATAGTTTTACAGTAAAAGCGCGCTCTAATGTGGGTGCAATATCTAATTCTAGTACAGCGATCACAGTGACCACATTTACAGCATTTGATACGACACCGCCTACCTTACCGCTTTACTTATCTGCTCCTAACATTACTTTCACAACTATTCAATTAGAATGGAATGCTTCAGTAGATGATAATGGAGTTGCAAAATACAATGTATATAAGGATGGTGTTAAAATTGCCGAAACTACAGCAACAACTTATACCGTAACGGGATTAACGCAGGATACCAGCTATGATTTTTATGTAACTGCTACGGATACTTCGGGTAATACTTCAGCCCCTTCAACAACAATAAATCGCTCCACACAACAAAGTGATTTAACTCCATTTTATATGACGTATTGGGGTGTTTATACTGGAGGAGTAAATTGTGATGCAATTAAAAACACGCTTCGTTATCACGATGGAGCCGGAACTTATCCTGTAGTAGGCGATACCATCTTTCAAGATCCTGATACTGTTTTTACTTATACCAGTTCAGAGTTGCTGAAATTTGGTTTACCTGATAATAAAACCATCTCTATTTATGGTGTAAATGGTTTAGTAACCGCAGTAGGAACTTGTACAACAGGAGGTAAAACTCCAATATCTTAACATCATGCACAAGATTATTCACGAAAGCTTTGAATTGGATTTATCCAATACGTCTATTTCTTTAACCGATGAAAACTCCTGGTTTACCGATACTTTTAATACGAAGTATTCGTTTCCTTTTTCGATGGAATTAACTGATGAAATCAAATTAATTTTTGAAGATGTATTGGATTACAGGTCTAAAGAAACGATAACGGAATATGAAGTCATTTATGTCTTCAATGATATAATGGAAAAAGGAATTTTAAGAGTGGAAGGAATTGTTGATAGCATTTCTTTTCAATTAAAATATGGATTGGATAATTTTCCTAATTTCAACAAAAAACTCAATCAATTAGGTTTAGCGGTAGTTCCTGCTCCCGATATTTATGCCCATGCAAAAACAATAATTTCCCAAACATGGCCAGCCGTCAATTACAATTTTCCCCAAATTCAAATTGATAAAATAGACATTACCAATGAAATGTGGACCTATTTTGAACGCATTTTAAACAATTACGTAGCTGGCGATTTTATAACCAATACGGTAGAAGATGATATTCCGCATAACAAAAATATCATGCAGCCTTTGCCTTATTTTTTACATATCATGACGCAAGGTTTTGCCGATGCCGGTTATGAATTAAAAGGAGATGTGCTTGAAATCCCATCCCTAAAAAAGAAATTACTCTATGTTGATGCCGAATATTATAAAATTTTGGATCAAACCAATATCTCGACAAATGTATTGGGTACTGATTTAGTAAGTTCTTATGGAAGGGTTGCAGTTTTTAGCGAAGTGATTACACTTCCACAAGGCGGAAGATACAATATTACAGGAAACATCAATATTTATGGATTATGGAAAACAGGGTGTTGGGCACGTTTAAAATATAGGGGACGAACTTTATGGCAGGCTTCGAAATATGAAAGAAAACGACATTCAGGCTATATCTATTCTTACGATATCGATTTTACTTTTGATACCATTAATGATGGTGGAGATCATGAAGTAATTTTTGAAAGCCATCAATACAAAGATGACGATTCGATTATTGCTGATTTTCACACTACATCACAATATTATTATAATGATGTTGGCATTGCAACTCCTAATATTATTCAAAACGATGTTGTTGATTTGAATAGATTAGTACCTGATATGACATTTGGTACTTTCATTACAGCAATAAAAAACTGGTACAATTTGGATATTGTACCAAAAGGGAAAGAAATTTGGATGAATTTTATTGAAACCGAAATCAATTATGATGGTGCTTTTGATATGAGTGAATTCCAAACTAAACCAGAACGGGATTACAATAAGGATTTATCATTTTTATTAAAATTTGCCAATCCTAGTGACGAAAAAAATAAACACGAAGCCTTCTATTTTAATAGCGATGGCTATAGCGCATCAGGATATGTTACCGATGATCAAACACAGGAAATTACTATTGAGGCATTTCCTTTTTTGAATGCTTTTTACAATGGAGTTTGGACGGCTCACGCCATAGAATCAGAACCTAATAAAATCTATGCGGTATTATACGAAGGGTTAGATTCAAGTGATTTAAATACTACCTCAGACCCAGCTCCAATGCTATTGCCTGAGGTAGCCGAAACTTTTTATAAAAAATGGTTTGATTTCCGTTTAAACTCTATTAATTTCAAATGGAATTTTACATGTTACATCGAATCACTTAATGGCTTGAGTTCGAAAAGCAGTATTTTTTCTTATGGAAGATATTTTATTTTAAAGTTTCTGAATAAAAATCAAATTAGTAAAAATAAATTCGATGTAGAAGTTGATGGGTATACCTTAAAATAAATTATCAATCAAGAAAATTTCAGCATTCGCATCAGCCTGAACTATGTGTGAGTAAATCATTGTTTGGCTGATGTCGCTATGACCTAATAATTTTTGTAATTTTTCAATCTGACCACCTGCTCTTAGAAACGATGTTGCAAAAGTATGCCTTGCAACGTGAAAAGTAACTTTTTTATGAATTTTCAAAATAGCCATTATTTTTTTCAACTCATCATTTATGTGTTGGTCGGCAAATTTCTTTTCGAATAATAAGGGTTCGTGTTCAACAATTTGTCGGGCTTTCATATTCATTGCAATGGATTGATCCTTTTGCGTTTTTTTTGCAATAAAAGTAACGTAATCATCCATAAAATTAGAACGTCTTAAACTTTGAACGTCTGAAATTCTAAGTCCTGTCATACAACTAAAAAGGAAATAACCCAAAATCAACCTATAGGAATCAGAAATGTATTCACTAAAATAATATCCCGCACAACGTTTTAGTTCATTAGTGGATAAACTAGTTCTGTTCCCTCTAGTACTTCCCACTTCTATTTCATCAATATTTATTGATAATTTAATTCCAGATTTTTGAGCCAAACCAAGAAATTTTTTAATAGCAGCTATATTTCCGGCTACAGTAGTACTAGCATTTCCTAAACCACGAAGATGTTTTCTAAATTTATCTAACCAACCTTGGTCTATATCCATAAATGTAACGTCATCATCATAAGCTTCAATTTTTTTGAGCACTGAAACATATCTTTTATAAGAACCTATTTCCATCAATACTTTTTCTTCCTCTAACATCATTTTATAAAATGCTGTAAAGCGAATGCGTGGCATACCACTAAGAAATTCTTTTTTAAGCGATTCGGGAGTTAATACCCTGTCAGCTAATCGGTAAGATGTTTTAATATGGGTTATCTTAGACTTTACATTATCCAAAATCAAATTGATATCTTGATTTTCTTTTGAGATCGGAATAAGTCGTTCTTTCTTAGAATCCCATTCTTTTGGGTTTACATTTATATTAAGAGAAATTCGCTCTCTCTTATAATCTCCAGTTAAATGTAAACTTACTGGCGATTTTCCTTCCGCATTTTTATAAGCACGGATAATAAATTTATCTTTCATTGACACATAGATTTTGTTTGTGTCAACGAGTGTGTCAAAAATTCTCTCTGAAGTTGAATTCATAAGGTTACTATAAAATAGGTTAAAAAACAAAAAAGCGCACTATACTTGACTTTACAGCCTGTATGTGCACTTTGTTTTTTAGCTAATTATAGCCATTTGTGATCCCAGAAGGATTCGAACCTTCGACCTACGCATTAGAAGTGCGTTGCTCTATCCAGCTGAGCTATGGAACCAAAAAAGTTTTTGTAATTAAAAAAAAACTCTTAAAAAAAAGTCGGGGTGGCAGGATTCGAACCTGCGGCCTCCTGCTCCCAAAGCAGGCGCGATAACCGGGCTACGCTACACCCCGAAGCTAGTAAATTATGCGGAGAGACAGGGACTCGAACCCTGGCACCGATCACTCGATGACAGTTTAGCAAACTGCTCCATTACCACTCTGGCACCTCTCCAAGCTCAAAGAACGTGTCTTGTTTTGCGGTTGCAAATGTAACACATCATCCCATTTCTCACAACTTTTTTTATGCTTTTTTTTATTATTTTTTTTATTCTATTCTAAAAACACTAACAATCAAATACATAGATTCCAATAAAACTAAAACTATTTTACATTAAACAGAATCAATAACTGAAAATATAGTTTTTATACAAAAAAGAGTAAATTTGCTACAGCTATACAAACAAACCGTATTTAAGTCATGAACAAAAAAGTAGTTATCGTTTCTGCGACAAGAACTCCAATAGGAAGTTTTATGGGCGGATTAGCCAATATTTCAGCCCCTCGACTTGGTGCAATAGCCATTAAAGGTGCTTTAGATAAAATAAAGCTAGATCCTACTTTAGTTGACGAAGTACTTATGGGAAATGTAATTCAGGCTGGAGTGGGACAAGCTCCTGCGCGTCAGGCAGCTCTTTTTGCCGGATTGAGCAATTTAGTTCCTTGTACTACTATCAATAAAGTATGTGCTTCTGGAATGAAAGCTGTAATGATGGCAGCACAAGCTATACAATCAGGCGATGCCGAAATTGTAATAGCAGGTGGTATGGAAAACATGAGTTTAATTCCGCATTATACGCATTTAAGAAACGGAACTAAATTTGGACCAACCACTCTTATCGATGGAATGCAAAAAGACGGATTAGTTGATGCTTACGACAATCAGGCTATGGGCGTTTATGCTGATCTTTGTGCTACGGAATACAACATTAGTCGAGAGGAACAAGATAATTATGCTATTGAATCTTACAATCGTTCGGCTCAAGCTTGGACATCTGGAAAATTTGATGCTGAAGTAGTTCCCGTTGAAGTGCCACAAAAACGTGGTGAACCCATTGTTGTTGCAAAGGATGAAGAATTTATCAATGTTAAATTAGAGAAAATTCCAACTTTAAATCCAGTTTTTTCGAAAGACGGAACAGTAACCGCAGCCAATGCTTCTACAATAAATGATGGTGCTGCCGCTTTAATATTGATGAGCGAGGAAAAAGCAGCCCAATTAAACCTTAAACCATTGGCTTATATTAAAGGTTATGCAGATGCTGCACAAGAACCAAAATGGTTTACCACAAGCCCTGCCAAAGCCTTACCAAAAGCCTTAGATAAAGCAGGAATAACAATAAATGATGTTGATTTTTTCGAATTTAACGAAGCTTTCTCAGTTGTTGGTTTAGCCAACATCAAAATTCTAGGTTTGGATAGTAAAAAAGTAAATGTAAACGGTGGAGCAGTTGCTTTAGGACATCCATTAGGTTGTTCAGGTGCACGAATCTTAGTAAGTTTGCTTCATATTTTAGACCAAAATGATGCCAAAATAGGAGCTGCAGCCATTTGTAACGGTGGAGGTGGAGCATCAGCAATTGTTATTGAAAGAATCTAAAAAAAT
The DNA here is from genome assembly GCF_041729725.1 of Flavobacterium zubiriense. Lineage (NCBI taxonomy): Bacteria > Pseudomonadati > Bacteroidota > Flavobacteriia > Flavobacteriales > Flavobacteriaceae > Flavobacterium > Flavobacterium zubiriense. The sequence continues at coordinate 162,351 of NZ_JBCFQL010000006.1, forward strand.
AGAATTAATGTTCGGAATTTGTAATCTAGCCATCATCCCCCTTCGTTTTGAAGCAAGTGACAGAAGTGAAATTGTTTCTCAGGTATTATTTGGAGAACACTTTGAAATACTTGAAAAACACAAACAATGGTCGCGCATCAAACTACAATATGATGAGTATGAAGGCTGGGTGGATTCTAAACAATATCAGGAAATCTCTGAGGCTAATTACGAACAATTGTCTAAAGAAACCATCATATTAAATTCGGATTTAATCGAATATATCACTACTGATTCTAACCAACTTATTCCTATTCCGCTGGGTGCTTCATTGTCGTTTTTGAACAATAACGAGATCAATATACAGAATTATGAATTTGAAGGAACGAAAGTCATTGGTGTAAAAGAAAAAAAAAACATCATTAATACTGCTTTTTTATACTTAAACGCACCGTATCTCTGGGGAGGAAAAACGCCTTTTGGGGTGGATTGTTCTGGTTTTACCCAAATGGTTTACAAATTGAATGGATACAAACTTTTAAGAGACGCATCGCAGCAAGCCACACAAGGAGAAGCTTTAAGTTTTATTGAAGAAAGTGAACCTGGCGATTTAGCCTTTTTTGATAACGAAGAAGGGAATATTATCCACGTGGGAATCATCATGGAAAATAATTACATCATTCACGCTAGTGGTAAAGTAAGAATTGATCGTGTAGATCATCTAGGAATCTTCAATCCCGAAACCAACAAACACACTCATAAACTTAGAGTGATTAAAAAGATAATTTAAATAAATGGGTTTATGCTAAAACATTGCTATTCTCATTGTTATCGAAATTGACATTGAAATTGACATTGACATTGACATTGAAAACTATTCGCAATCCCACTTTTCATTGGCAACCTTATCTTTTAAAGCCGATTGCAAATTATAATGCCACCATTCTGAATCGAATGAGTTAAAGCCATTCTGAGTCATAACTTGCTTAAGCAACAAGCGATTGTTTTTAACTTTTTGAGATAATTTATTATACGAATGACTGGCTTTGATTCCAAAAAAATCAAAAGCAGTTCCCATATCGAGTTCTTTGCCTTTTTTATCTACCAATGTAATATCTACCGCTCCTCCCCGATTATGAATCGAACCTTTGGCAGGATCAGCCACATATTCTGGATTTGAAACAATAGTCCACATACGTTTTTGAATGTCTAACGGACGATAACAATCAAACAATTTGATTTGAAATCCTTTTTCTTGAAAAACCTTATTGGCTGCAATAAGCGCCTTAACTGTTTTTAAACGCAAATAACATTCGGCACAATCATAGACTTTTGCTTTCAAAAAATTAGCTTCAGTGGCATATTTCATATCATATATAAAATCAGCACTGTAGTCTTTTAGGTTTACAAAAGAGGTGTCAGAAACCGCAGCTGTCCAATTTTGCTCTGACTTTAGCACAGAATCCTGAGCATTAGAAGTTAAAAATGAGACTAAGAAAAAAAGTAAAATTAAGGTTCTGAAAGTAGCTATCATCTGAAGTGTTTTTTAAAATTTAAAGAAATTCAACTCATTTTTTACTTACATATTTATCAATCATATATTGCGTAATGGGTTTCAAAGGTTTATTATTTTCTGGATTAAATCCTGGACTATTAAAAAATTCTAACTCCTTTCCTTTTTTACAATACCAAACTACTGGTTTTTCATACTTAAAAAATGTAGTTGTATCACAAACTTGTATTCTCTTAAAATGAAGCATATTTTTATCCAAAGGAACTTTCGAAAATAAATTCACAACTCCTACTTTACTATCTCCACAATCTACAATCTCATAATGATCATTTTGCCACTGCATACACTCCACTTTGGAAGAAATAAATACGAAACAACCCATCAATACTACCAAAAAAACTGCAACAATAATGGGTTTATTCAAAAAAATATTTCTATTATTCTCCTTACTTTTTAAGGCTTGATACATCTGTCCTTGCACTTTTTCATTATCTTTTGTATCAGTATTTGAATCAACACTTAACAAATGAGCTGTTTTATACTCATTATCAGACAATTGCTCATTAATTACTCTTTCGGTCTTAGAAAATTTTAAATAAGGCCTTGATTCAAAACCGACTAAAATAGCAGCAATATTCATCCCCTCAATATCCATCAAATCTGTCTCTCCTTTTAAAAAAGTTTCAATAGGTCTAAATTTATCTGTTAAGCCCTTCAACGTATTAAAATTGGTCGCACTAAACTCAAAACCAAAAAAAGAAGAAAAACTCATTAAATCATCTTTACTCGGATTGTCCTTCAACAATTCAAAACATAAATTTCTCAATTTGGCTCGGGATGGATTTAGTAACAAACTAGAATGAACTCCTAATTTTTCCATTTCATATTTCGCTCTAATTTCTTTTTTATAATCTTCTAAAGTATTTTTTTTCATAGGCTTATCGGATTTTTCAGGAATCTATGGGAATCTGAAGGAATTCTAGGAATCATAGGAATTCCGTGCTAATATCACTCCAAAACTAATATTCCTTTGCCACAGAATTAGTTGCAGTTCTATTTCGCGATGAGAACAAATGTACAAAACTACTTCAAAAAAAATGTTGCTATTCAGAATGGTTTTTTATTCGGGGAAGTATAACTCAACTGTCCTGAACTAGCGCACTTCACTTCCCAAAAAAACTTAGTAATCATCAACGGTTTGGCTACAAACAATCATTCGATTTTATATCGATCAGCCCAACCTATGTCCAATTTTTAAAATTAAAAATCATGAAAAAATTATTTTTTATTACTGCTTTTTCAGTTACAGCCTTAGTTAGTGCCTCAAATGTTGTAAAAAACACAACTTTACCAACTCCTAAAGACATTATAAAATATGGTGAAAAGGAGTTGAATACTACTTGCTCTTTTTCAGTAACTAATGGTCCTGGTGATGATGACATTATTATTAATCCACCAAAAAGATAAAAACAATAATCTTAAAATTATAGAATAATTATTACTTTCGGGGAAAGTTACAGCCTATGCCGATTTCCCCGATTGTTATTTTGTTTTTTTTCATATCATTGGTATCCTGTCAAAAGGAGTCAAAAGATAATACAATAACAAAATATCAAAATTCCAATAGCACATTAGCGACTCAATTATCAGTCAAAGCGGATTCTTATTACAATGCTAAAAAATTTGATAGTGCTTTTTTTTATTACAATAAATCCAAAGAACTATTTGTAAAAGAGAAGGACAGTAATTATGTTGCTTATAATTTAATTCGATTAACTAAAATCCAACAAATATTTGGTGACTACATCAGTAGCGAAGAAACCCTTACTGAAGCTTTAGATTATACTAAAAACAATACCGAATACGTATTTGCAATTCACAACTTATTAGGTATTGTCGCTAAGGAATTAAAAAATTATGACGATGCCATAACCTCTTACAAAACCATTTTAAAAACGGTAAAAGAACCGCTTACAAGAGTAACACCTTTAAATAACATAGCTACCGTTTACATCGAACAACAAAAATATCCAGATGCAATTCGTATTTTAGAACCAATTTTAATCTCTAATACGTTAGACAATTTCCCTAGAAAAAAAGCAATTATTATTGATAATTTAGGTTTTGCTTATTATAAAAACAATCAACTTGAAAAGGGATTCAAATTGATGCAGGAAGGATTATCGATCAGAATAAAACAGAATGATTGGTATGGTAGTATTGAAAGTTACCTCCATTTAGCCGATTATTATCAAAACATTAATTCCCAAAAATCAAAAGAAAATGCTCTTTTAGCCTATAATCAAGCAAAAAAAACTCAAAGTATTGACGAACAACTCGAAGCACTCTCTTTCTTAATGTTGCAAAATACTGAAAAAGGCGTAAACCCACACTCAAAACGCTATGTTTACTTAAATGACAGCATTAAAAAAGTTCGCAATAATGCTAAAAATCAATTTGCGAAAATTAGATACGATTCGAAAAAAGCTACATTAGAAAGTATTAAATACAAAGCAGAAAAAACAGAAATTGCGCTTCAACTCCAAACCCAAAAAAATCAAACTTACCTACTGGGTTTTGGCTTCATGTTCTTAATGACAGCTATAGGTTTTCTTATTTCTTATTTTAAAAATAAAAATAAACAAATAAGACTTCAGGAAGCTTACGCCACTGAAACCCGAATTTCAAAAAAATTGCATGACGAATTAGCCAATGATGTTTTTTACACCATGACATTTGCCGAAACACAGGATTTACAAAATCCCGTAAAAAAAGAAACGCTTTTAGAGAATCTTGATAAAATATACAATAGAACCCGAAATATCTCTAAAGAAAATAGTCCAATTGATACGAATGTAGATTTTGAATACCATTTAAAACAAATGCTAAATAATTATAAAACCAATATATTAGAAATAATTATCAAAAATGGAAACCCAATTGACTGGTCAAAAATTGATGCTGACAAGAAAATTGCCATTCAAAGAGTACTTCAGGAATTGATGATTAATATGAAGAAATACAGTCAGGCCAATTTTGTAATTATTGGTTTTAACACTCTTCAGAACAATATCGTAATTGACTATTCAGACAATGGAATTGGATGCTCTCAAAAATCAATTTTAAAAGGAGGATTGCAAAATGCGGAAAACCGTATTCATACAGTAAACGGAATATTTACTTTTGACACTAATCCGGACAAAGGATTTAAAGCTAAAATTACAGTACCTAAATAATACCTTTATGTTTACAAAAGTTTTAATTGCCGATGATATTGATTTTAATGATTTGGGAGCGTTCAAAATACTGAATGATTTAGAGGTTCCAGAAATACAATATGCTAAATATTGCGACGAAGCCTTACTTAAAATTAGAAGAGCACATCAGGATCAAGTTCCTTTTGAATTACTTATCTGCGATTTATCGTTTAAAGCTGACCATAAAATAAATAAACTCAATTCGGGAGAAGAATTAATTCAGGAGGTACGACTGCTTTTTCCAGATATTAAAATAATTGTTTTTTCGATAGAAGACCGTGCGCACCAAATCAAATTATTGTTTGACAAATTCGGTATTCAAGGTTATGTTTTGAAAGGTCGAAACACCATTTACGATTTAAAAGTTGCCATACAGAAAGCCTATAAAAATGAATCGGACAATCTATCGCCTGAATTATTGCACATAATACAAGACAAAACAACCAGCGAAATCAATCCTTATGATGTTCTTTTAATGGAGAAACTTTCATTAGGAATAAGTCAGGAAGCTTTGGAATCAGTATTTAAAAAAGAAGGAATCACTCCAAACAGCAAGAGTTCTATAGAAAAACACATCAATAAATTGAAAATATACTTCAAAGCAAATAATACTACACATCTGGTAGCCATTGCTAAAGATTTAGGCATTATTTAATTATCACTTTTTCATACCATTTACAAGCTTCTACAACGGAAGCTTTTTAATTTTTTGCACACTACGGTTTCCCGTAAGGGAATGTTTTTTTATGGATGTAAGTTTGCTACCTTGAAAGCAAGCCAAATGAAAAAACAAAACTACATATCACTGATTATCATTAGCGAAAACTTCATATCGCGCCGAGAGTCAAAACCCAAAATCATGCACCGGGAACCCAAATACTGCATCCATAATAAAAAACAGGATAGTATCGACGCTATGAATGACACTCTACCTACCCAAAAATAACCTTTGAAAAAATGTACCACAAATATGGAAAGCCTTATGAGAATAAGTTTTTAATGGTGGTTGGTTTGGAGATACTGATATAAAAATAAAATTTGGTAAAAAACTTCATAAATTCACTTTAATATGAAAAATTCAAAACAATATATTTTTCTTATTTTCTTCATAATTATTGTTATTAAGTTAGCAAAATACTATGCAGAAGAAATAAGCGATTACGAACAATCCTATATAAAAAACTGTTCTTATCATCCACCCGCTCCAACATTTTAAAGAATTCTAGATTTCCTCAAGATTTGGATATGCTAACTTAGCCATCACATTAAGTTAAGAAACAATCTTAATTTTAACCTATGAAGCTCTGGCTTCAGAATACGATAATATTTTTTATCCAACTGCTAAAATAAAACTGCAAAATTCAGGTATTATTCCTTTCTATAAAAAATTCAACTCCCTAGAAGCTGCTAGAACCATATCAGACCACATTCCTGTTTGGATTGAATTTTCATTAAATTAAAATCCATATTCGTTAAAAAAATCTTTTTTATCCGATTTTCATTCGGCTATTAAATATTAAAATGTATTTTTATTCTTTTGTTGCTTTAAAACCAATTAAACGTTTACCAACTAAATTTAAATTTTACAAAATGATTATAGATTCATTACTAAATGCCAAAAAGTACCACGGTTTACATCCTGCTTTTGAAAAGGCATTCCAATTTTTAAACGAAAACGACTTAGCCAATCTAGCCGATGGCGTAACGCAATATTCTGATGATTTGAAGATTATCGTTAATTCCGGCAACGGAAATTCAAAAGAACAAAGTTTAGTTCATTTTGAGTGCCATGATAAAAATATCGATATTCAGGTTTGTGTTACTGGTCCAGAAACTTACGCTTGGAAACCAAGAGAAAAATGTGTGAGTCCAAATGGCGATTACAGCGACGAAAAAGACGTTCGTTTTTTCTTTGACCAACCCGATATGTTTTTTGAATTAAATCCAGGACAATTTACTATCTTATTTCCTGAAGACGCTCACGCAGCGATGATTAGTAATGGAAAAATAAAAAAAATTGTAATTAAGGTTAAAATATAAATTTCATACGTTCTTAAAAAAACTACTTTTCGAAGTAGTTTTTCTTTTTACAAAGTATTGGTTCTTGTTTTTTTTTTGCCTTAAATCTACATTTTTTAAAGATGAAAAAATATCGGTATATTTTTTGTTAGACTTTTACATTACAAAATATTCTAATTTCTCAATAACTGCATCGAAAACAAGAATAATTTTATTCCAAAAAATAATTACACATTTGAAGTTATTGCCATTAAATCAGACAAAAATGCACAAAAATAGAACGCTTTTTATTTTTATCTTTCTTTTGTTATTTCAATTCATAACAGCTCAAAAGCCTCAAAAGCCCAACGCTGTAGAAATTTACAATCAAATTCAGAAATTAAATTTCTTAGGAAGTGTCCTTTATGTTGCAGCACACCCTGATGATGAAAATACGCGTTTGATTTCTTATTTTTCGAACGAAAAAAGAGCCAGAACAGCTTATCTTTCACTCACTCGTGGCGATGGAGGACAAAATTTAATTGGCTCCGAATTAAGAGAATTATTAGGTGTTATTCGAACACAAGAACTCATCGAAGCTCGAAAAATTGATGGTGGAGAACAATTTTTCTCTCGTGCCAATGATTTTGGTTTTTCTAAAAATCCCGATGAAACTTTTGAAATTTGGGATCGGGAAAAAGTATTAGCAGATGTGATTTGGACCATTCGAAAATTCCAACCTGATGTAATTATCAATCGTTTTGACCATCGATCTCCAGGAACTACTCATGGACATCATACGGCTTCGGCTATTTTAAGTGTCGAAAGTTTTAACTTATCTAATAATGCCAACCGTTTTTCCGAACAACTAAAATGGTACAGTCCGTGGCAAGCCAAACGCATTTTCTTTAATCCATCGGTTTGGTTTTATGGCAGTCAAGAAAAATTTGATGCTGCGGATAAATCTAATTTTATTACTTTAGAAACAGGCGTTTACTATCCTGAATTAGGGAAATCCAATCAAGAAATAGCTGCTTTAAGTCGAAGCAGTCATAAATCACAAGGTTTTGGAAGTACCGGAACTCGTGGTAAGGAAACGGAGTATTTAGAATTGATTGATGGTCAGAAACTAAGTAATAAAGCGGATATTTTTGAAGGAATAGATACCAGTTGGAACCGTGTAAAAGATGGAAAACCCATTGGAGAATTCATTAGCCAAATCGCATCTAAATATAATTTTGCTCATCCATCTTCTTCCATTCCTGATTTAATCAAAGCTTATCAAATGATTACTGCATTAGATGATAGTCATTGGAAACTTATTAAATTAAACGAAATTAAAAACACCATTGCTAGCTGTGCAGGATTGTATCTCGAAGCAGTTTCCTTGGAACAGCAAGCAACACCCGGAAGTGCTATTAAAATAAAAATGGAAGCTATTAATAGAAGTACCATTCCTATGGAATTAGTTAGTATTACTAGTTTTCCCGATAAAAAGAATAGTGTAATCAATCAAGTTTTAGAGAATAATAATTTAGAAAACATAACTATTGATTTACAATTACCAAAAAACCTTGAATACAGCCAACCCTATTGGTTAAAAGAAAAAGCATCAATAGGAATGTATCAGGTTTCAGACCAAGAAAACATTGGAGTCCCAGATATTATTAGAGATACAAAAGTACAATTCAATATTAAAATTATTGACGTTACCATTCCGTTTGAACGAACTGTTGTCTATAAATACAACGACAAGGTAAAGGGAGAAATATACAATTATCTTGATATTATTCCTGAAGTAAGTACCAAAATTTTAGACCAAATTTCTTTTTTTAATGATGGAAATACCAAGAAAATAGCGGTTCAAGTCAAAGCAGGAAAAGACAATAGTAATGGTGTTCTCCAATTAGAATTAGCTAAAAACTGGACTGTTTCGCCAGCATCAATTGATTTCAGTTTAGATAAAAAAGACAGCGAACAAATTGTATATTTTGATGTGACGCCTCCCAAAGAAACTTCGGAGATTACAGCCAAAAGTGTGGTTTCAATTGACAACAAAAAACAAGACAAGGAGCAAATTATTACCACTTACGAACACATTTCGAAACAACAAATCTTACTTCCATCTGAAGCGAAATTTAAAAAATTAGATTTAAAAATTACTAATGAGAGAATTGGTTACATTATGGGCGCTGGCGATGATGTTCCACAATGCTTAACTCAAATGGGATATGCAGTTACAATGATAACTCCCGAAGAAATCAATGCTAGGAATTTAAATAATTTTGATGTAATTATCACAGGTATCCGTGCTTATAACACTTTGCCCACCTTAAAAACCAAACAGCATTTACTACTAGAATTCGTGAAAAAAGGAAAAACTTTGATCGTACAATACAACACGCCAGATCGATCAATTCCTGCAAATATTGCACCTTATCCAATAACTATTTCTAGCGATAGAGTTACTGATGAAAATGCCGCAGTGGAATTTCTTGCACCGAATCATCCTATTTTGAATTATCCAAATAAAATAACCAATGCCGATTTTAAAGATTGGACACAAGAACAAGGTTTGTATTATCCAAAACAATATGACGCAGCATTTACTCCTATTTTATCATCGAATGATAAAGGAGAAAGTCCTAAAAAAGGAGCTTTATTAGTAGCAAATTATGGAGCAGGACACTATATTTACACAGGTTTGAGTTTGTTTAGAGAATTACCTATGGGTGTTTCAGGCGCTTACCGACTGATAGCGAATATGATTGCTTTAAAAACAACTGATACTGAATAAACAGAAAAATAAAAGACAGCTAAAATGGAATCAAAAAAAGAAAGAAACTGGAAATCAAGCTATACTTGGGTGCTGGTTGCAAATATTATTTACATCACAGTATTTTATTTAATTATGAATTTATACTCTTAGACCATGCAACTATTTGATTGGATTGTATTGATTATCACCTTGCTTTTTATAGTAATTTATGGTGCTTGGAAAACTAAAGGAAGTAAAAACGTAGAGGATTTTATCCTTGGAAGCAACGAAACTCCCTGGCATACCGTAGGACTTTCGGTAATGGCAACTCAGGCTAGTGCCATTACTTTCCTTTCGACTCCGGGACAAGCCTATCATGACGGAATGGGTTTTGTGCAATTTTATTTCGGACTCCCAATAGCCATGATTGTGATTTGTTTGACTTTTATTCCTATATATCATAAATACAAAGTTTTTACCGCTTACGAATACCTTGAAAAACGCTTTGATTTAAAAACACGTTCCCTAGCTGCTATCTTATTTTTATTTCAAAGAGGTCTAGGAACCGGATTAACCATTTATGCTCCAGCTATTATTTTATCGGCATTATTAGGTTGGAACTTAACGTATATGAATATTATAATTGGGATTCTGGTAATTATTTATACCGTTACAGGCGGAACAAAAGCAGTTAACGTAACCCAAAAACAACAGATGTTTGTAATTATGTCGGGGATGTTTATTACTTTTTTTCTTATTCTTCACTTTCTACCTAATGATATGACTTTTACTAATGCACTGCATATTGCTGGTGCCAATGGAAAAATGAATATTGTCGATTTTTCTACCGATCCTGAGGAAAAATACACTTTTTGGAGCGGAATAACAGGTGGTTTTTTCCTGGCTTTGGCTTATTTTGGGACCGATCAATCACAGGTAGGACGATATTTATCTGGAAAATCAGTTCGTGAAAGTCAAATGGGATTAATCATGAATGGAATTCTAAAAGTTCCGATGCAGTTTTTTATTTTATTAACGGGAGTTATGGTTTTTGTTTTTTTTCAATTCAATCCTGTTCCTTTAAATTTCAATCCCAATAATAAAATAGCGATTGAAAAATCAATATATAAAAATGAATACCACGCATTAGAAGAAAAGCTCGAAACCCTTTCCGAAGACAAGAAAGTAATCAACCTTTTATACATCGATCAATTGAATCAGGATTATGATAATCCTATTCTTAGAAAAGAATTGGTGGCCATTTCGACGAAAGAAAAAGATTTAAGAGATCATGCCAAGGAAATTATTCTAAAAGCCGATAATGATAGTGAAACCAATGATAAAGATTATGTTTTCTTTCATTTTATCCTAAATTATTTACCCAAAGGTTTAATTGGTTTATTGCTTGCAGTAATCATTTCGGCAGCCATGTCTTCCACCGCTTCGGGACTTAATGCCTTAGCTTCAACAACGGCTATCGATATTTATAAACGAAATTTAAAAGAGGAAAAAACAGAAAAACACTATTTGAATGCGACCAAATTTTTTACCTTCTTTTGGGGAATTATAGCGATTCTCTTTGCTTGTGTTGGAACACTTTTCGAAAATTTAATCCAATTAGTAAATATTATTGGTTCTATATTTTACGGAACCGTTTTGGGAATATTTTTAGTTGGTTTTTATATCAAATTCATTAAAGCCAAAGCTATTTTTTACAGTGCTTTTATTACCCAAGTGACGATTCTTATTATTTATTATTTTGCTATTTTCATTTATCCAAGTGGCGAAGAAAAACTAGGTTATTTATGGCTGAATTTTATTGGAGCTTTAATGACAATCGTTCTTTCGGCTTTGCTTCAAGCAACTATTTTTAAGAGTGATAAAAATGTAATGGTATAAAAATAATAAACTTATTACCCGTTGGGTGAAATTATCAAAAATGTCAATGGTAGTATTTTTTGCGTAATGAAATGAAGCTAAAAATGTATCGAGAACCGTTTTCTATTCAATATTTTCTTGTTCTCGATACAAATTTTCAGAAAAAGCTGTCGCGTTTTCTGAAAATTCACTCGAACTGACGAAAATTTAATATCCAAAAACAATTTCACCCAACGAGTTAAACTTATAAGAATATTTTTTAATATTTACTGCTTTCTAAACTAAGCCGTGGAAATACAATTGGGTTTACCTTCGTAGCTACACTGATTTGTGTTGCAAACACCATTTTTTCATTTGTAAAATTGTCATTCCAAGGGAGTGGGATATCATCCTGTTACTCTCCGATCGGGAGCAGATTTTATATAATATATAATACTGATTTTTAAACCCAATCGGACTAAAAACAGCTTTTTTTTTACTAGAAACTTTGCCATACTAATAGCGAGGCGCTCCTTTCGATTTTGTAGGCGACACCTCTGTTTTGGCTAGACGCGCCTATAATATTGGTCGGTGCGCCTATAGTTTTTATAGGCGAAGCCTTCATTTTAGCTAGGCTTGCCTACGTTTTTGATAGGCACGCCTAACCATTTAGTAGGTATTGCCCAAAAAAGGTTTAGGCACGCTATAGTTTTAGTATGGCGCGCCTATAGTTTTAGTAGGCACGCCTATGGTTTTAGTAGGCACGCCTACAGTTTTAGTAGGCTCGCCTATAGTTTTGGTAGGCGTGCCTATGATTTTGGTAGGCGCGCCTATAGTTTTAGTAGGCTCGCCTGTAGTTTTGGTAGGTGCGCCTATAGTTTTTATAGGCGAAGCCTTCATTTTAGCTAGGCTTGCCTATGTTTTTGATAGGCACGCCTAACCATTTAGTAGGTATTGCCTAAAAAAGGTTTAGGCACGCTATAGTTTTAGTATGGCGCGCCTATGCTTTTGGTAGGCGTGCCTATGGTTTTGGTAGGCGTGCCTATAGTTTTAGTAGGCACGCCTATGGTTTTAGTAGGCACGCCTACAGTTTTAGTAGGCGTGCCTATGATTTTTGTAGGCGCGCCTATAGTTTTAGTAGGCTCGCCTATAGTTTTGGTAGGCGCGCCTATAGTTGAGGTAGGGATTCCTGGTTATAGGAAATAAAGACAGTGCGCCATACTGCTAGAATTCATTTAATAGCCCAAACTCCCCACAAACTTGTCCTGCTGACGAAGGAAGCATCTCCGTAAGAAACTCACGATAGTTAGATTTTTTGCTTACTGTTGCGGGCACAGAATACAATTCTGCTAACGGTTACGTATATGCGAGCTATCGGGTTAAAAGCCGATACTCACAGCCACAAAGTCAGAGACTTAGCGGAACTGGATAATTTTTTAGCAGCCCAACTACCCACAAACTTGTCCTGCTGACGAAGGAAGCATCTCCGTAAGAAACTCACGATAGTTAGATTATTTGTTGAACTTATAGCTCCGCAAAGTCTCTGACTTTGAGGAAGTGTAAAGCTGTCTCTTACAGCTGTATAGCTATAGTTATTTTATCGGTTAAAAACCGATACTCACAGCCACAAAGTCAAAGACTTAGCGGAGCTGGATAATTTTTTAGCAGCCCAACTTCCCACAAACTTGTCCTGCTGACGAAGGAAGCATCTCCGAAAGAAACTCACGATAGTTAGATTATTTGTTGAACTTATAGCTCCGCAAAGTCTCTGACTTTGAGGAAGTGTAAAGCTATCTCTTACAGCTGTATAGCTATAGTTATTTTATCGGGTTAAAAACCGATACTCACAGCCACAAAGTCAGAGACTTAGCGGAGCTGGATAATTTTTTAGCAGCCCAACTCCCCACAAACTTGTCCTGCTGACGAAGGAAGCATCTCCGCAAGAAACTCACGATAGTTAGATTTTTTGCTTACTGTTGCGGGCACAGAATACAATTCTGCTAACGGTTACGTATGTGCGAGCTATCGGGTTAAAAACCGATACTCACAGCCACAAAGTCAGAGACTTAGTGGAGCTGGGGGATTAGTAATTTTTGAATGATATTATGGAAAACAAACGTTCTAAATAGCCCTGATGGTAGCGGCATCCTCTTGTGGAAGCGATAGCGAACACAAGAGATAGAGCGAACAGCAGGAGGGAAGTACTTATGGAATACTCTCGTTATGCTCCTTTAAAAAAATAGCTGTTCAGGGGGAATTAAAACATTTTCAGAAAAACACAGAATGTAGGCTTACTCAATTTGTACGCAAAGTTAGCTGATGTTTATGTAAACAAGGAATAATGTAAATTATTGAAATAATTTTATAAATTTTGTTGAATTATTAATATCATCTTTGTATTGAGCTGTACGCAGTTACTACAGTATTAATTTAATAAAACAATTATCATGAAAAATTTTAAAACAAAAAAGAGTATTGGTTTCTTAACATTAACCATTCTTGTAACAATGGTGGGATGTAAAGACAAAGCTGTAGAAAAAGAGGTAATTGTGATGCCTGCTTCAACAACAGAAAGTACAACAATTATTGAAAAAGAAGCTTCTCCAGCTGATACTACTAACACTACAAGTATCACGCTAGATAATAAAGGTTTAAAAGTTGAAGCTGAAAAAGTAGATGTAAAAATAGGAAATTAGTATTCCTTTATAGATAGTTGAAATAAAATAGTGTTGGTTTTTACCTCACAAATTATATAAATTTTTTTATCTTATTCTTATTAATACAGATACCGTTTTGAATATAAATTGATCTTATTGTCAGTTCTAAAACAGTCGAGAACCATTATTGCAACTGGATTGCTATCGATGTGACAAAAAATAATTGGAATTTATCATATATCTAATTGGTATAATTATAAAATATAAGGTATGGCGGTTTTTTTACATTGCAACAAATTATACACATTAAATAAGTCGAAAGTTTTAAAGGCGTAAAGTCAAAAGAGGCTTTATTAGCTTAAATAACTACAAATTAATGTTTTAAACAAAAATATATCGTTTCAAAATACGACATTATATAGTTCTAACTACTCATTTCTCTTAGCATAGTTATTATGCTCCTAAATAAAAAAAACACCAGTCATTTGACTGGTGTTTTGGGTTATTGTATATCATAGCGAGCGATCAATGTCTTTAAGTTAAGCTTTTTCATTCGTCGCTTCGAGTAATTTTAAATAATATTGCGATAGCTTAATTATTTAAAATTGTATCGAGAAGCTTTATACAAACTAGAGTTCTCGATACGGGTTTACAATTTTCTGTCGCAAATTGTAAACCAACTCGAACAGACGAATCCTTAACTCAATGACATTGAGCGATCGATAGCGTGGCAATCATATTTACTAAGAGCAAGTTGAGCAACTTAGTGAGATTAGCTACGCTCCGTTCTCTTCGCTCGGGTGCCACGCTACGCGTGCAATGACTACTAATTGATCAACTCACTCTGGTTTCTAAAAACCAATTGCCCATCAAAAGCGTCCAAAAGGATGATGCTATCGGTGGTGATTTTGCCAGCCAGAATTTCTTTAGACAACTGGTTCAGTACCTCTCTTTGAATGACACGTTTTACGGGACGGGCTCCAAACTGCGGATCATAGCCTTTATCAGATAAATAAGCGATAGCTTGCGGTGTGGCGTCCATAGTGATGCCTTGTTGTGCCAGCATTTTAGTCACCGATTTGAGTTGGAGGCCCACAATTTGAGCAATATTAGCATTGGTCAACGGTGTAAACATCACAATTTCGTCAATACGGTTGATAAATTCTGGGCGAACAGTTTGTTTCAATAATCCTAAAACTTCCACTTTAGCAGCTTCGGTTGCGGCTTCGACACCACCTTTTATCCCGAAGTCTCGGGACTCAAATTTCTCTTGTATAATCTGGCTTCCCATATTAGAAGTCATGATGATTATGGTGTTTTTAAAATCGGCAAGGCGACCTTTATTGTCTGTTAAACGTCCTTCGTCCAGCACCTGCAACAAGATGTTAAAGGTATCAGGATGCGCTTTTTCGATCTCATCCAGTAAGATCACTGAATACGGTTTGCGGCGCACGGCTTCGGTCAATTGTCCGCCTTCGTCATAGCCCACATATCCCGGAGGTGCACCTACTAAACGGCTCACGCTGTGGCGTTCCTGGTACTCACTCATATCAATTCGGGTCATGGCATTTTCATCGTCAAATAAATATTCGGCTAAGGCTTTTGCCAATTCGGTTTTCCCCACACCCGTTGTTCCCAGAAACAAGAAGGTACCCACAGGTTTTTTCATGTCTTGTAATCCGGCACGGCTGCGGCGTACGGCATCACTCACGGCTTCATTGGCTTCTTCTTGACCTACCACACGGCGGTGTAATTCTTCTTCCAGATGCAGTAGTTTTTCTCTTTCGCCCTGAAGCATTTTTACCACAGGAATTCCAGTCCATTTGGCTACTACTTCGGCAATGTCTTCGCGGGTTACTTCTTCTTTGATTAGCGAACTTCCGCCTGCTTGATTTTCTTGTAATTCTTTGTGTAAAACGTCTAATCGTTCCTGAGCTTCTTTGATTCTTCCGTATCTTATTTCGGCTACTTTTCCGTAATCCCCATCGCGTTCGGCACGTTCGGCTTCGTATTTAAAGTCTTCGATTTCTGTTTTTACCGCCTGAATGTTATCCACCACATCTTTTTCTGATTTCCATTTGGCGAAAATTTTGTTTCGATCTTCTTTCAGGTTGGCTAGTTCCATTCCTAAAATCTTGAGTTTGCTCTCGTCTTTTTCGCGTTTGATGGCTTCAATTTCGATTTCCAATTGCATTACTTTTCGATCCAGAACATCCAGTTCTTCGGGTTTGGAATTGATTTCCATTCGGATTTTAGAAGCCGCCTCGTCCATTAAATCGATGGCTTTATCGGGTAAAAAACGATTGGTAATATAACGTTGCGATAATTCCACCGCAGCAATAATGGCCTCATCCTTGATTTGTACTTTATGGTGCGTTTCATATTTTTCTTTGATTCCACGAAGGATGGAAACCGCACTCTCCGTATCGGGTTCTTCGATAATTACTTTTTGGAAACGTCTTTCAAGGGCTTTGTCTTTTTCGAAATATTTTTGGTATTCGTCGAGAGTGGTTGCACCAATGGCACGCAATTCTCCACGAGCCAAGGCTGGTTTCAGGATATTGGCTGCATCCATAGCACCTTCGCCACCTCCGGCACCAACCAAAGTATGGATTTCGTCAATAAACAATACAATGTCTCCCTCGGCTGCAGTGACTTCTTTCACTACCGATTTTAAGCGCTCTTCAAATTCACCTTTGTATTTGGCTCCGGCAATCAAAGCGCCCATATCCAGTGAAAAAACAATTTTGTCTTTCAGGTTTTCAGGCACGTCGCCATCTACAATTCGGTGTGCTAAACCTTCGGCAATGGCGGTTTTCCCCACACCAGGTTCTCCCACAAGCATGGGGTTGTTTTTTGTTCTTCGGGTAAGAATTTGCAATACGCGTCGGATTTCTTCGTCACGACCAATTACCGGATCTAGTTTTCCTGATTTGGCTAATTCGTTCAGGTTTTTAGCGTATTTATTTAACGAATTATAGGTTTCTTCGGCAGATGCTGAGGTTACTCTTTCGCCTTTGCGCAATTCTTCAATAGCGGCTTTCAGTGCTTTTCCAGTAACGCCCTGATCTTTTAAAATTTGCGCCACTTTGCTTTTAGAATCGAAAATAGCTAAGATTAAATGTTCGATAGAAACATATTCATCGTTCATTTTTTTAGCGATAATTTCGGCTTCGTTTAGCGCTTTGTTGGCATCTCTGGAAAGCATCACATCGCCACCCGAAACTTTAGGGAAGTTTTGAATGGTGCTGTCCAGAATTTGCAAAAATAAAGGCACATTCACGTTCAATTTTTTCAAAATAAAAGGCGCTACATTTTCATCGACTTCAAATATGGCTTTAAAAATGTGTTCGTTTTCTATTTGTTGTTGTCCGTAACTTTGTGCGAGTTTTTGCGAAAGCTGAATGGCTTCCTGCGATTTAATGGTGAATTTATTTATATTCATGATTCGTATATTTTTGAGTTGCTATTTATTTATCTTTGCTGAACAACATTCAATTTGTATTCCATCGTAAATTTACAGTCAAAATGACATTATAATGATGATTTTTATCATAATAAAATGTCAAAATGACCTAAAACTAGTCAAAACATGAGTTTTTTTAAAGATATTTTTGGGAGTGATGAAACTCCTAAACAACCAGAAAGTAAAATGAACTGGGTACTGCTTACTGATATTGATCAGTTGGGTGAGATTATTTTCAATTCGAATGAGAAACCAGCGGTTATTTTTAAACACAGTACCCGTTGCAGTGTGAGTAGAATGGCTCTAAAACAATTTGAAAACGATTTTGATTTACAAGAGGAGGTTACGCCTTATTTTTTAGACTTAATCGCTTACCGCGAAGTTTCGAATGAAATAGCCAATCGTTTTAATGTGTATCACGAATCGCCACAAATTCTTTTAATAAAAGACGGAAAATCGGTTTATGATGCTTCGCATTCTGATATTATAGCAGGAGATTTGAAGGGAAGGTTATAACTAATCTATATCCCATCATCTGCATTAATAACAGAGTGAACATGGGAATCGACATTGATATCAATATAAGTGCAGTTTTTCTTCTTTGTGAAGTTTTCATTGTATATATACTTTTAAAATAAATTTAAAATAAATTTAAAATAAATTTAAAATATATCTTATAAATAATTGTTTTGGCTAATGTGATTGCTTCGTTCCTCGCAATTACTGGATGGAGGGTCTTACTATCGAGAAAATTACTCATGCTTACTAGTCCCGATCTGTCTGCCGACAGGCAAGTAGCAGTGAAAATCCTTTTTTGAAGTTCTTTCCGAAAAAAAGATTGCAACGAATAGCGGGAGGGATGCTCATTGAAAACACAAAAAGTTCTGCTCCTAAAACAAAAAAATCCCCGACTTTCATCGGGGATTTCTAAATTTATGCGGTCTGCAAACTGCCGACTGAATACTGCAAACTGATTACTCGTTAACAATAACCCATTCGCCAGTTGCTAATAAAGCTTCTGCTTTTTTGAATTTCATAGATTCCGTTTTTCCGGTAGCTATTTGTTGTACCGTTACAGTATCGTTGCGATTGATTTTTGGCATCTCTCTTACGATAGTTTCTGTTACCTGGCGTTGTTGCGTTTCCCCAGCTTCACGGTTCATGTTTTCGCTATTTGGAATTTCGTCTTTACTCAATTGTAATTTTTCTTTTGGACGAACTACTTCTCTTGCTTCTTCAATTTCTGGAGCCGATTGTTGCGGTAAATCTCCTTTGAATAAGAATGAAATTACTTCTTTGTTGATTCCGTTCAACATGCTGTTGAATAAATTGAAAGCTTCGAATTTATAGATAAGCAATGGATCTTTTTGCTCATGAACGGCTAATTGAACCGATTGTTTCAATTCGTCCATTTTACGCAAGTGTTTTTTCCAGGCTTCATCAACAATAGAAAGCGTGATGTTTTTCTCGAAATCAGCTATTAATTGTTTTCCTTCTGTTTCGTAGGCTTTTTTCAAATCAGTTACTACACTTAATGATTTTACACCATCAGTAAAAGGAACTACAATGCGCTCAAATTGATTACTTGGGTCTTCAAAAATATTTTTTACAATTGGGAATGCTTCTCTGGCACTACGATCACATTTTTCAGTGTAATAGTTTAAGGCTTCTTTATATACTTTTCCAGTTAATTCAATTTCGTTTAATCTTGTAAATTCAGCTTCCGTTACAGGAGAAGTTATGGAGAAATAACGAATCAAATCGAATTCGAAAGTTTTATAATCATTCGTTGCTTTAGTGTTTTGAACAAAAAGTTCGCAAGTATCGTACAACATATTAGCGATATCCAGTTTCAAACGTTCGCCAAACAAAGCGTGACGACGACGTTTGTAAACTACTTCACGTTGCGCGTTCATTACGTCATCATATTCTAATAAACGTTTACGAACACCAAAATTGTTTTCTTCTACTTTTTTCTGAGCACGTTCGATAGATTTAGTCATCATCGAATGTTGGATTACTTCACCTTCTTCCAATCCCATTCTGTCCATAACTTTAGCTACTCTTTCAGAACCAAATAAACGCATCAGGTTGTCTTCCAAAGAAACATAAAACTGAGAACTTCCTGGATCTCCCTGACGACCCGCACGACCACGTAACTGACGATCCACACGACGCGAATCATGACGCTCAGTACCAACGATTGCTAAACCACCAGCCGCTTTTACTTCTGGAGATAATTTAATATCGGTACCACGACCAGCCATATTTGTTGCAATAGTTACTACTCCGGCTTTTCCAGCTTCTTCAACAATTTGTGCTTCTTGCTTGTGCATTTTAGCATTCAAAACGTTGTGCGTTACACCGCGCATTTTTAGCATTCGGCTCAATAATTCAGAAATCTCTACAGAAGTTGTACCAATAAGAACGGGACGACCTGCATTAGATAATTGAGTTACGTCTTCGATAACGGCGTTGAATTTTTCACGAGTAGTTTTATAGATAAAATCTTCTTTGTCAATTCTTGCAATACCTCTGTTTGTAGGGATTTCAACAACATCTAATTTGTAGATTTGCCATAACTCTCCAGCTTCAGTAACTGCAGTACCAGTCATACCAGCTAGTTTGTTGTACATTCTAAAGTAGTTTTGCAAAGTTACCGTTGCAAAAGTTTGTGTCGCAGCCTCGATTTTTACGTTTTCTTTAGCTTCAATTGCTTGGTGTAATCCGTCTGAATAACGACGACCATCCATGATACGACCTGTTTGCTCATCGACAATCATAATTTTGTTGTCCATGATCACGTATTCTACATCTTTTTCGAATAAAGCATAAGCTTTTAAAAGCTGTGTTAAAGTATGAATACGTTCGCTTTTGATACTAAAATCTTGAAACAATCTTTCTTTTTCTTCAGCTTCAGCGTCTTTGTCTAATTTTTTCTTTTCGATATTGGCAATTTCAGTTCCAATGTCTGGTAAAACGAAAAAGTCAGCATCAGTATCTCCTGAAAGGAATTTGATTCCGTTATCAGTCAATTCTACCTGATTGTTTTTTTCTTCGATAACAAAATACAATGCTTCATCAACCTTTGGCATTTCGCGGTTGTTGTCTTGCATGTATTGGTTTTCGGTTTTTTGAAGCAATTGTTTGATTCCCTCTTCACTTAAGAATTTAATCAACGCTTTATTTTTAGGTAAACTTCTGTAAGCTCTTAAAAGTAAGAAACCGCCTTCTTTGGTGTTTCCTTCTTTGATTAATTTTTTAGCTTCAGTAAGGAAACCTGTTGCTAACTGACGTTGCAATCCAACAAGTGTTTCGATTTTTGGTTTCAACTCATTGAATTCGTGACGATCTCCTTGTGGAACTGGACCAGAAATAATCAATGGCGTTCTGGCGTCATCAATTAATACCGAATCCACCTCATCAACAATAGCAAAGTTGTGTTTTCTTTGAACCAAATCCGTTGGCGAATGTGCCATGTTGTCTCTTAGGTAATCAAAACCAAATTCGTTGTTAGTCCCATAAGTAATATCAGCATCGTACGCTTTTTTTCTACCTTCAGAATTCGGTTGGTGGTTGTCGATACAATCTACAGTCATTCCGTGGAATTCAAATAAAGGTGCTTTCCAGGTACTATCACGTTTTGCTAAGTAGTCATTCACGGTTACTAAATGCACTCCGTTTCCAGTCAACGCATTTAGATAAAGAGGCAAGGTCGCTACCAATGTTTTTCCTTCTCCTGTTTGCATTTCGGCAACTTTACCTTGGTGCAAAACCATTCCACCAATCAACTGAACATCATAGTGAATCATGTCCCAGGTGATTTCTTTACCAGCAGCATTCCATTTGTTTAACCAAACAGCTTTGTCTCCTTCAATACTAACATACGATTTTGTTGCTGAAAATTCACGGTCTTTTGCAGTGGCAGTAACAGTGATTTCATTATTGTCTTTGAAACGTCTTGCTGTTTCTTTTACTACCGCAAAAGCTTCAGGAAGAATATCCATTAAGGTTTTTTCTGATTCAGTATAAGCTTCTTTCTCCAGATTATCAATTTCGGTGTAGAGATCTTCTCTTTTATCAATGTCTTCAATTTTCTCCACTTCGGCTTTAAGTGCAGTAATTTTAGCATCAATTCCAGCACGTGCATCTTTAATTTTTTGTTTAAAGAAAGTAGTTCGCTCTCTTAACTCATCATGAGATAGCGTTTGTAAGTTACTTTCAAAAGTTTTTATTTTGCTTAAGTAGGGCTGTAAAGATTTTACATCTTTCTCCGATTTGTCTCCTACAAAAACTTTAAGAATGCTGTTTATGAAACTCATAATATATTTGTATTTCTAATTAATTGTATCTCTTTGTTGAACCAAAAAAAAAGCCTCTTTTGAGACTTTTTCTTAGTTTTTTAATATTCATCCTCGTTCCAAAGATAATCTTCGTCAGTTGGATAATCTGGCCAAATTTCTTCCATTGACTCATATATCTCGCCTTCATCTTCAATAGACTGTAGATTTTCTACTACTTCTAATGGAGCTCCTGCACGTATAGCGTAATCAATAAGTTCGTCTTTGTTAGCAGGCCAAGGGGCATCACTTAGATAGGATGCTAATTCTAGTGTCCAATACATCTTTTGTCGATTTAGTTTTGTGCAAAAATAAATTTTTTACTGAAAAAGACAAGTAAAAAACCATTTATTTTTAGTTAAATTTAAGAACGTGTTTTTTTAAGTGTTCAGTATTCAGTTTTTAGTGTTCAGACTTGTACTGTTTACTGCCTTCTGCAAACTGATTACTTTCTCGGAATCCATTTTACTTCCTCGGCGTTTAAATCAAAGGTCAACTTTCGTGCCAACACAAAAAGATAGTCAGAAAGTCGGTTTAAATAGCTAATAACTATTTCAGGAACGGTTTCATTGTGACTTAAGTGTACTGTTAAGCGTTCGGCACGGCGACAAATACAGCGTGCAATATGACAATGTGACACAGTAGAATGTCCGCCTGGTAAGACAAAATGAGTCATTTGCGGCAGTTCGGTTTCCATAGCATCAATTTCTTTTTCTAATAGTTCAATATCCGAAGGTATAATTCCTAATTTTTGTAAACGGGGAGTACCATTTTTTAAAGTTTCTTTTTCCGCTGGCGTTGCCAAAATAGCCCCAACGGTAAAAAGACGGTCTTGAATTTCGATTAAAATTGATTTATAATGCACATCTATATCCTGATCCCGAATTAATCCGATGTAAGAATTTAGCTCATCGATTGTTCCGTAGCTTTCTATTCGAATATGATCTTTAAGAACTCGAGTTCCGCCAAAAAGCGAAGTACTGCCTTTGTCTCCCGTTTTAGTGTATATTTTCATTTTATTTAAGATGCTAAGTTTCTAAGTTGCTGAGAAACTAAGTTTTTTGTCTTCTGTTCAACTGCTTTCTAAATTCTGCTAACTGATTACTGCCTTCTGAGCACTGCTTACTTCCTATTATCGCTTTCAATCAATCCATCACGTAAACGAATAATTCGGTGTGCATAAGCGGCAATTTCTTCTTCGTGTGTTACTAAAATTACTGTATTTCCTTGCGCATGAATGTCGCCAAAGAGTTTCATGATTTCAAGAGATGTTTTACTGTCTAAATTTCCTGTAGGTTCGTCAGCAAGAATAATGGAAGGTTTGTTGACCAAAGCCCGAGCAACAGCCACACGTTGGCGTTGTCCACCCGAAAGTTGGTTGGGTTGGTGATCCATTCGGTCAGCCAGATTTACTTGTTCTAAAACTTCCGTCGCTCTTTTATTGCGTTCTGATTTTGAATATCCGGCATAAATCATGGGTAATGCCACATTGTCCAGTGCAGTAGTTCGAGGCAGTAAATTAAAAGTTTGGAATACAAAACCAATTTCTTTGTTTCGAATTCCAGCTAATTCGTCGTCTTTCATTTTACTGACATCTTTTCCGTTTAAAATATAACTCCCCGAAGTAGGAGTGTCTAAACAGCCCAGAAGATTCATTAATGTTGATTTTCCAGAACCGGAAGGTCCCATAAGTGCAACATATTCCCCTTTATTAATTTCTAAATCAATACCTTTTAAGACATAAACGATTTCGTTTCCTAGTACAAAATCTCGTTTAATATTAGTTATTTTAATTAATGGTTTTGACATTTTTATATAAGATTTAATGCTTTGATGGACTTAGCCAGATATTTAAGTTTTGGTTTAAAAGTACAAAAGACTTTTGAATTATTAGTTAGTACTAATTCTTTTAAAATATACTGTAAAAATGAATTGTGATATTCATGTAATTTGAGTCTTTTTTTGAGTAATTCAGTTTTTTTGTAGCTCTATCATAATTTTTTTGATTAGTTGTATAATTATTGGATTAAAATTGAATATGATGCAATTCAGTATAGTTTTGTTGAAAATTAAATAAAATATTATGAAAAGAAGTGCATTATTATTAGGAGTTGCGTTGATCGCTTTAGGATTTACGTCTTGTAAAGATGAGAAAGAAGTTCAGGCGAAAAAAACAGTTGAAACATATGTAGTATATGTAGATTCTTTAGAAAATGTTTCTACTGAAGATGCTCAAACAAATTGGGAATCAATTGATGCAGTGTATCAATTAAGGGTATCTGAGGCTGAAACTGCTTTGGGAAATCTAAAAGAGAGCGCTAAAGAACAAGATGATATTAATGCAAGTAGAGCTAAATATGAAGCTTTGAAAGCTAAAATTCAAGCAGCGAATGCAACAGCTAATCCAGTTGTAAATTCTAAACAAAAATTGAGAAATACTTTGTTTGGAGATGGAAAAATGGGAGAAGACATGAGTTTTACTTGGGTAAATAAAGATAATATCTTAAGTGTTTACGAAGCTTTTTTTCAGTCATATAAAGACAATAAAGAGAATTTTTCTAGAGAAGATTATGATGAGATTAAAATGATGTATGAAGGATTAGATAGTAGAAAAAATACAGTTGAAAATGAAGGGTTGTCTTCTGATGACAATGCTAAAATTGCTTCTATAAAATTAAAGTTTGGTCCAATGTTTAAGATAAATAGAATGGGAGCTAAATCTGAAGAAATGGCTAAAGCTAAAGAATAATTGATTTATATAACTTTAGTTATTAATTCAGGAAATGACAGTCAGTAATGGCTGTCATTTTTTTTTAGATACGAATGATAAAATGCTCTTTGGGTTGTTCTTGTCTAAAGAAAACTAATCCCCACTGAAAAGTATCAATGGTTACGGTAACTTTCGGGTGTTCTTTGATAATTTTCCAAGCTGCTTCCATTTCAACTGACCAATGAATATCATCAAAAATCCAAACGCTGTCATTTGTAATTGTGGGTAATAAAAGTTCGAAATACTCTAAAGTAGCTTTTTTCGAATGATTGCCGTCGAAGTAAATCAGGTTGTGAGTTGTGAGTTGTGAGTTGTGAGTTGTGAGGTATGCTGAAAATTCAGTCGTAATAAATGCTACATTATTGACGTTCAATTTTTGCAATTGTTTTTTTGCGATTGCCATTGTATTTGAACAGCCTTCTAATGTTACAATTGAAGCTTTTGTCCCGTCCCGAAGCGTCGGGATTCGGGATCCTAAGGCTAAGGCAGAAGTAGCTAATCCTAAGGAAGTTCCTAATTCTAAAATGTTCTCTGGCTGAAAATAATGTGTAATTCGATATAATAATTCCGCACGTTTTGGAGAGATTCCTGCTGTTTTGGCTATCTGGGCAATAATTCGGGTATTCGAATTAAATATTCTAGAACCAGCTCCAAAATCAGTGACTTCAATGCTGTTTTTGTTTTTTAAAAGTGTGTTGCGGTATTCTTGTAAAATAGCGTATTCCTTCTTTATTTTTTTATCATAAAAACATTTAGTAATCAAACTGAAAACAAAAGGGGAGTGCACCGCATGCTCATTTTTAGAATACCAAAGGAATTTTAGATAGGATTTAATTTGGAATAGCATTGAATAATTTGACATTAGATTTAGCAAAAATAGAAACCTCAATTTTCACAAAATAACGCAAACTGATTTGTGAAAATTTGCGGTTAATTTTTATTTATAATTTTTAATATTCACTTTTCTAAAATCAATAGGGAAACCTTCATATTGCAATAAAATTCTACCTTCAGTAACCGAAGATTCGTTGCCTTTATTTACTAATTTACCATTTAGCTTTTGAGTGATTTTGCCATTTTTTGAAATAACAACTAATGTGTTCCATTCTCCAATAGTTTTTTCGGCTTCAGCAAATCGTTTGGCAACCACACTTTTTCCTGGAGTGGTTTTAGTTCCGTTGATGTTTAAAGTGACTTCTTGCAGCAAAACAAAATCTCCGGTTGCTCCTTCTTTTATCTGGAACTGAATTCCTTTTGGCCATAAAACATCAGGAGTTTCAGATGGAACAAGATACATTACACCGCTGTTTTTGCTATTGTTTTTTTTAGTAAAACTAGTGTCAGTATTCCAACGGTATTCTACTGTTAGTCCAAAATTTCGAAAAGATTGCTCGGACATTAGATAACCCGCTTTAGGGCCATACATTCGAATCCAATAGTTTTCTACCGAAAAAAGATCAGCAGCATTAGTTTGTTTGCCTTTTTCTTCGCCAAAAGCATACCAGCCTTTTAAGTCTTTTTGGTTAAAAAGTGCGATGCGTTTTTGAGCATTACTGTTTTGTGTAAATACTAATAAGAGAATAAAAAGGAAACGATATGTAGCATTCATAATGATGTTTTTTATTTTCGAAAATTGGAAATACAACTAAATAAAATCTTTTCGAAGTGGAGTGAAGCTATCTACCAGTTTTACATATTCGGTCAAGGTTTGAATGCTGTGATTCAAATTGGATTTAATTTTAAAAACATCTCCTTCGTTCAAAAGGTATTCTCTGTCTTCCACAAACAATTTCAACGAACCTGATGCTACATAAGTAATTTGTTCGTGAACATGTTGGTGCGGTGGATCTTGAACTTCCATTGGCCCGTTGAGGAATTCAATGATTGTTACCATTAAATGATCCAAATGAACCACTTTTCGCAATAAGGACGGATTTGAATTTACCGCTTCAAAACCTTCGTTGTTTTTTATTACTTCCATAAGTTTTTGTAAATAGGAGGCTCAAAGTACTAAAATATTTTTTGGATATTCTAATGTTCAGTTAATTTAGTTGATAAACATTTTTAGTGTCTTCCTGAACTAGCCAAGGTCTTTTATCTTCTAATTTTGCAGTTATTTTACAATTTTTAAAAGTAACAGTATCGGTATGTCTTACAAAAAAGCCAAATGCATTCGTATTCCCAAAATAACTGCCTTCGGGATATTTTCCATCGTATTCCATAACCGTTTGATTGGTCGTTTGAATTCCTCCTTTCAATTCGAAATTTAGATTTTCAAAAGTCACATTCTGAATGTTATGCCCTTTTATTCCTGTAATTATCGAAGGATATTGTTGGGTGAAATCAGTTCCCGTTATATTTTTAAAATGAATATTTGAAATAGCTCCAATGCGGGTTTTTCTATTAGGAACTGTTCTTTTTCTATCGGCCAAAAGGATAAAAATGGCTTGTCCACAATTTGAAATTTGGCAATCACGAAAATTTAAATTATCAATTACTGCTCCATCCATGGATTCTATACAGAAAGCTGAATTTTGATAGGCGTTTTTCAGTGTAAGTTCAGAAACATCAAAATTCATAAAACTTCCTAAGCCATCGGTACCGAGTTTGAAGCAGTTTCCAGCTTTTACATTTAATTTGTCCAAGGTACATCTTCTTATAATAATGTCTTTACAGCCGTATTCGCTACCGCTTTTAAAACAAATACCATCGTCTTCTGATTCAATATAGCTGTCTTCGATGAGTACTTTATGACAATCAACAATGTCAATACCATCACGATTTGGTGTAAGCTGTCCTGTGTTAACTTTTATCTTTTGAATAATAATATTTTCCGATTCAATATAAACTTGAGTCCAACAAGCAGGTTTAATAAGAGTTATATCAGATACAGTAATGGTATTACAACCTACAAAGGCTAGGATAGAAGGACGGTCTTTTTCGGTACCAATTTCTTTTACATGCATCCAGGGTTCAAAATCACCTTGTCCGTTAATACTTCCTCCTCCAGTTATGGTTACATTTTTAACTTTATTACCATAAATTAATCTTCTTTGACAATCTTGTAGCATTCTATTAGGATATTTTGTATCAATAAGATGGTGTGGATAATCTTTTTCATCATCTGATTTTATACCTAAAATAGTTGCTGAAGTATCAATTTTTAAGGTTAAATCGTTTACTAATAGCAATTGTCCAGTTAGAAAGACACCTTTTTCTAAAAGTACGGTGCCCCCTGTTTTTTTACAAGCATCAATAGCTTTTTGAATGGCAGCTTGGTCATTTGTTATTCCGTCTCCTTTTGCACCAAAAGCATAAACATTATAAACTGATTTGTTGCTTTGTGCATTGATGAATATGAAAGAGAGTAAAAAGAAAAGTATTATGCTGTTTTTTTTCATGGTTTAGAAATAGTGCTAATGATTATGAGAAAGTAAAAAAAGGGATCAAGTTATTTAGGACCGTCATAATTGTAATGAAAAAAATTAAATGCTGCAGAACCTCCATCGCTTAATTCATTATAACTAAATAATGCTATGCGACTGCCTTTCCAATAACCAAATTCGGCATTGAAATCGGGTCCAATAGCTTTGAAATTTTTATTATCCATACTATAAAAGAAATGATTTTTTTGCTGTATATAATCGAGTTTCAATTTAAAGTAAACAGTTTTGTGTGTAATGATCACTTCTTCCTGTTTTTTGTCTTTTCCTTCAAAAAACACATATAATTTTCCTTTATGATTTTTAACTCCAATGGAATTATAAGTTTTAGACATGCTGCTTAAACCTGCTTTTTGTCCTGAAATCATGTTATTAACATCCATTTGAACCGTAACTTCTCCAGTATTTCCCATTACTTTTTGAGTTAAGGTATTATAAGCTTCCATGATGTTTGCGGCTTTTTTAGCTTTTAATACTAACCATCCTTTTTTGTCTGTTAACGACCAATGTGAATCTATTGGATTATGATTCCATTGCCATTGAAGGCCTAATTCTTTTGTATTAAATTCATCATCCGATTGTGGAGCGATTATTGGAAAATGGCCACCAATATTAGGTTTTTTCCATACGGATACAGGTTCACCAATACCATTTCGGTCAATGTCAATTCCTATAACAGGCCAGTCGTCATACCAAAACATAGGCTGTAAATGTAATACACGACCTAAAGCGCCTGCTGATTGAAAATGATAAAACCACCATTCACCATTTGGGGTGTCAACAATTGCTCCTTGATGTGGACCATTAATAGTAGTGCTTCCTTTTTCTAAAACGACTCTTTTTTCATAAGGGCCATAAATGTTTCTTGAACGTAAAATAGTTTGCCATCCTTCTGAAACTCCACCTTCCGGAATACTTATGTAATAATAGTTATTGCGTTTGTAGATTTTAGTTCCTTCGGCTACAGGGCCTGTATAAACTGTTTTGCCTTCATTCAGCAATTTTGTTCCATCAGCACTCATTTTGTGAATAATGATGGGGCCAGCACCATGTACACTATGTCCCAGATAGGCTTGACCATCGTCATCCCAAAAAGGACAGGGATCTTCCCATTTTTCAATATCTTTTACAAGTAGAAGTGGAGACCAAGGCCCTTCAGGATTGCTTGCACTGGTCATAAATAAACCTTCATTGATAGTACAAAAATAAACCCAAAATTTATTATCGTGATAACGAATTGCTGGAGCCCAACTGCCTCCAGCATATCTTTTGAAAGCATCATAAGCTGGAAAATCCAGACGATTGTATATTCGACCAATAATTTTCCAATTAACCATATCCTCTGATTCCTGAATAGTCATACCCATATAATGAAATTCAGAGCAAATCATATAATATTTATTTCCAAATCGAATGATATCCGGGTCAGAATAATCGGCATTTATAATTGGATTTATATAAGTCTCATTTCCTTGATCTGCCCAGGAACCTCTTTTTTGACTGTAGGTTAGTGCTGAAATAAGTACAATAAAATATAAAACAAGTATGTTTTTTTTCATTTATTAGAACGCTATTTTCCTCTCTTAGGCATTGGTGTTAAATCGGTTAAATTAGCAATTTTTATGGGATTTCCCGTTTCAATACTATTGCGGGCAGCAATACCGATTAAGACAGACATAGCCCCGTCTCTACTTCCTGCTGATCTTCCATAAGGGTCAACAGTATCAGCAGTTTTAAATATTTTATCATGAAGTCGTTGATCGCCTCCTCCGTGTCCTCCTTTTTCAGTTGGAACCGTTACTTTTTCGAAATCTTTCCAAAGTTTATGAACTATAATTGTTTCATGATTCGCTTCTTCTAAAGCAGATTGTTCCATTTCTTTGGCATGCATTTCAGCTTGATCCACCTTTGTTCTTTTATCGTACGGAATATCTAATGAAGCTTCAATACGTCCTTCGGTACCGTTGAATGCTAATCTCCATCCTTCAAAAGGAGAATAGGTTGTAAGTGAATAGTTTACAATGGTGTTATTAGCATATTTTATTTGAGCCGACATTTTATCATAAATATCAATTTCTTCTCTAAAAAGACAGTTGTCTCTAATGTAGCCATCGTGTTTTTCATTGGCAACATAAAGATCCATGGAGTGCTTGTCTTTAGTTATGTCATAATAGTAATCGCAAGTAGTTTTATGATCGCAACTTCTACAATTTTCACCTCTAAAAGGATTATTTTTTCCATAATGTTCTAAATCGCCCAAGGCAAAAACTTCTAAAGGATCTGAATCAAGCCACCAATTAATAAGATCAAAATGATGGGTAGCTTTGTGTACCCAAAGTGAGCCTCCGCTGTCTTTTTGTCCGTGCCATCTTCTAAAATAAGAAGCACCATGATAGGTGTTTAAATACCAATGAAAATCAACAGAAGTAATTTTTCCAATCGTATTATTAGCTAATAATTCTTTGATTTTTGTACTATACGGACTCCATCTGTAGTTAAAACCCACAATCAAATTTTTACCTGATTTTCTTTCAGCATTTAGGATATCTTGACATTTATTTTCGTCGGTAGTAAGTGGTTTTTCAGTAAGTACATCATAACCTGATTCTAATCCTTTAATAATGAATTGGTGGTGTGTAGAATCTTTTGTGGTAACAATAATTAAGTCAGGCTTTGTCTTTTTTAACATGTCGTCAAAATTCACAAATGTAGGGCAGTTAACGCCAATGAATTTTTTGGCATATTCTAATCTTCCTGGATTGATGTCGCTAAGGCCTACAAATTCAAGAATATCTGAATATTCCTGAACTAATCTTTTTCCCCAAAAACTGATTCCCCTGACCCCTGTTCCAACAAGGACAATCCTGAGTTTTTTAGTGTTATCAAAATCAAAAGAACTAAGAGGAAATGCCGTATAAGCGGCTAGCATGCTTACAGATGTTAAAAATTTTCTTCTTGTAATTTCCATAAATTGTGGTTTTGGTTAATTAATAATGATTGGTTTTTTAAATGTAATTAATTTATTGATAACTTGGTATGTCTAGATTTTTTTTTATTGAAAATAAACATTTTTTTGACAGAATAATTTTTGGTTAAATAAAATTTAAAAAAATCATCTGATATTTTTTAAATAGTAACAGATGATAATTTTGTGTGAAGTAACAATGATAATGTGTCATGAACTAGACAATCTTGCTTCTTCTTTTCTTCAAGTTCTGCTTTTTTTCTCCAATAATTGGCTAGTAAAGAACAAGAAACATCATACAGGGACTAAAAATTGCTTACGCTAAACCAAGAGTGGTTAATTTACCCGTGGATCCTGCTAGACCCGAAGCCATTCTTCCGTTTTGTAAACCACTTCAAAAGCTATGGTACGACTGCTATTTTTACCCAAAGCACAATCACGACTTAGATAATAGCCAAAGAAATAACCAACCCATTATGAAGAATTGCCACTATGAAAAGTGAAAAACCTTTTTTTCAATAAATTGTCCCTACCAGCTGCGGTTGTTACCAAAGTGAAATGTATAATTCCAAACATCGAAAAATAAGGCATTAAACTATCAATTTTTGGATGCCCTTTGTAAAAAATGAATCAGGAAAGCTCCAGCAACAAAACCGCTGATTTCGATTAAATGAGCTATAGTGCTATTGTTTTCGTAAGTGAAATAGCTGTTAAAGAAAAATAATATTCCTAGCCAAATAGCGGATAAAATACTTTAGATATCAATTCTTTTTCGGGTAGTTTTTCCGTAGTTTTTAAGGATATCATGAACCATGGCTGCTGTTATTGAAACTAAAACTATTTTGATAATTTTCATCTTCATGTTGAAAAACTACACTTCGACCATAGCTTCAGCAAATATTTTTATTAAAAATGGTGTCATAATTGGCGCAGCTAAGCTAGAAATAGCAGTTACTGTAACCGATAAAGCCGAATTTCCTTTGGCGATATAAGTCATTACATTCGAAGCTAAACCACTACTACAAGAACCAATATGTAAAAAGGTTTGGGGTAAATCAATCCTGCTCATACGGTAGTGATAATCCAAAAAGTATATTGGTGACCACTCATAAGTTTGCTATGTCCACTACCAATGGTTAAACAGGAAAAAACAGTAATTAAACTAATTTTCCAAATGTAAAAACCCAACCCGCAGCAGCAAGGATAAATAAGACAGAACAAGCCCAAAGAAAAAAATTACGCATAGAAAATGGTATAAAAAAAAACGTCCCGAAAATTTCGGGACGTTTTTACTATATTGAAAGACAAAAATTATTTTTGTTTTTTCATTTCTTTTTCCACCATATCGTAGAACTGGTCAATTTTAGGTAAAACAAGAATACGAGTTCTTCTATTTTTAGCTCTATTTTCAGCTGAAGTATTTCCAACTAAAGGAACATAAGAACTTCTACCCGCAGCGATTAATTGCTCTGGCTTAACACCTAATTCGTTTGTTAATACACGGATAATAGAAGTAGAACGTTTCACACTTAAATCCCAGTTGTCTAATAAAACACCGTTTCCAATATAAGGAACACTATCAGTATGACCTTCAACCATACATTCGAAATCTGGTTTGTCATTTACTACTTTAGCCACTTTAGCTAAAACACTTTTTGCTCTGTCACTTACGTTGTAACTTCCCGTTTTGAATAGCATTTTGTCAGAAATAGAGATGAATACCACTCCTTTTTCAACATTGATTTCGATGTCTTCATCGTTTAATCCTACTACGCTTTTTAAACTAGTAACAACAGCAAGAGTAACACTATCTTTCTTAGTTAATGCATCTTGCATTCTACTAATTTTTAAATCTTTTTCTTTGATAGATTCTAAAGCTTTTTCAATATTTTCAGCACCTTTTGATGTCAAAATAGTCATGTCTTTAGACGTGTTGATTAATGTTTGATTGTGTTCTTTCAAACCTTCAACTCTAGCAGCAAGTCCTGCTTTTTCTTCAAGACAAGAATTTAATTTTACTGTAGCAGTATTCAATAAATCTTGAGTTTCTTTATTTCTTGCTTCTAGTTCAGTGTATTTCTTTTTAGACACACATGAAGTTAAAAGAGCAAGTACCGAAAGGGCCATAACAACTTTTTTCATAAATTTTATTAGTTTGAGTTTTTACAAATTTAGTTTTTAATGTTTACAAATTAAAGATAAATTAATGTTAAAATTATTTAGCAAAGACCTTGCCATTATTTATATAGTAATCAATAACGATGCTTTTAACATTATAGTATCTTTTTGATTGAAAAATTCCTCTTTTTTTGTAAGTTTTTGAAAATAAAGCGTAAAAAGCAAAATGTGCTTTTAAAATAGCGAAAAAATGACTGAATTTTCCTTTAGAAATAAAATGAACTCCTGCAACACCATCTAACAACATTCGAATAAATAAAACCGAATATAAATTTTCTTTCGGTAAGTTTTTTACCAGCATTAATAAAGAATTTCTGAAATTCAAAAATGTTTTCTTTGGGTTTCCTTGTTTCAAAGTAGCACCACCTACATGATATACAACCGAATTTGGATTGTATTTTATAATATGACCGTTGTTTTTTGCACGCCAACACAAGTCTATTTCTTCCTGATGTGCAAAAAAATCATTATCAAAACCTTTTAATTCATGATATATTTTACTTCGAATAAAAAAACAAGCTCCTGAAGCCCATGTTATTTCGCAAGTGTCATTATATTGTCCGTTATCTTTTTCGATAGTTTCAAAAATACGACCACGACAATAAGGATAACCGTATTTGTCTATAAATCCGCCAGCTGCACCAGCATATTCAAAGTATTCTTTGTTTTTAAAATCCAATATTTTCGGTTGAATAATAGCTGTTTTAGGTTCGTTTTCGAATGTGTCTAAAATAGGACTCAACCAGTTTTCAGTCACTTCAATATCTGAATTGACTAAAGCATAAATTTCGGCATCAATATGTTGCAACGCTTCATTATAACCTTTGGCAAAACCATAATTACCATTGTTTTTCACCACTTTTATGGTAGGGAAATTTTTCTTTATAAAAGAAATAGAATCATCAGTCGAAGCATTATCGGCCACATAAATTTCAGCTTCTGAGGAATATTGAATGATGGAAGGCAAAAATTGTTCTAATAATTGTACTCCATTCCAATTGAGAATGACAACGGCTATTTTTTTCAAAGTTTCTGTGTATTTGCTATATTATAATCGGGAAGTTCAGACTGAAATTCATATTTTTCATTCTCATAATCCATTTGGCAAAAATAATGATTCAATCCATTGCTCACCATCAAAAAATTAGATTTCATTGTCATGTTGTAGCGTGCAATTTGGTCAAAAGTTCCTTGCGTAATTTTTACTTCAGGCGCTTTGCATTCCACTAAAATATGAATAGATCCATCAGGATTGAATACCACCACATCATATCTTTTTCTTAATCCGTTCACCAAAAGCACTTTTTCGACATTAATTAAGGATTTTGGATATTTTTTTTCTTCCAATAAAAACCGAACCACATGCTGACGAACCCATTCCTCGGGAGTAAGAATGATAAATTTTTTTCTGATTTCATCAAAAATAGCCACTTTATTTTCGCTATTTTTGAATCGAAAGTTATACAACTGAAAATTGAGTTTTTGCATGGTGCAAAAGTAAGACTTTTAGAATAGAGAAAAAAGAGAATAGATGTTAGACGAAGAGATAAAAAAATTTAGAAAAGAAAAAATAGAATGTGAGCTTTTTAGAGATCAGAAATCTAAAATCGTTAATCTATAATCTAAAATCTCAATGGACGAAGTCATAAAAATTGTAAACGATATAAAAAGTGGAAATATTAAACCCATTTATTTTTTGATGGGCGAAGAACCTTATTATATTGATAAGTTATCGGATTATATAGAAGAAAATATTTTATCAGAAGACGAAAAAGGTTTCAATCAGACGGTGATGTATGGCAGGGATGTATCGGTTGAAGATATTGTTTCGACATCCAAACGCTATCCGATGATGGCCGAACGTCAAGTCGTGATTGTAAAAGAAGCTCAGGATTTAACAAAAACAATTGACCGATTAGAAAGTTATGCCGAAAACCCAATGCCATCAACTGTTTTGGTACTTTGTTACAAATACAAAACCCTGGATAAAAGGAAAAAAGTGACTAAGATGATTGCCAAATCAGGAGTGATTTTCGAAAGTAAAAAATTATACGAAAATCAGGTTGGCGATTGGATTAAGCGCGTTTTAGCTGGAAAAAAATATGCTATTGAGCCTAAAGCTTCGGCAATGTTAGTGGAATTTTTAGGAACCGATTTGAGTAAAATAAATAATGAACTGGAGAAATTACAAATTATTTTACCCAAAGGAAGTACCATTTCGCCTAAGGATATTGAAGAAAATATAGGTTTTAGTAAAGATTTTAATGTTTTCGAATTACGAAAAGCCATTGGAGAACGCAATCAATTGAGAGCGTACACCATTGCTGAAAATTTTGCCAATAATCCAAAAGACAATCCGATGGTGGTTACCACAAGTTTGGTTTTTGGATTCTTTGTGCAATTATTAAAATACCACGGATTGAAAGATAAGAACCCAAAAAATGTGGCATCTGTTTTAGGAGTAAATCCGTTTTTCTTAAAAGAATACGATGTGGCTTTAAAAAATTATCCGATGCGAAAAGTAAGTCAGGTTGTGGCTTCGCTGAGAGAGATTGATGTCAAAAGCAAAGGAGTGGGGGCTAACGCCTTGTCTAACGCCGATTTATTAAAAGAAATGCTTTATCATATTTTTAATTAGCCATTAAATTTAGCGATATTTGCATTTCTAAAACGATATACCAGAAGAAATGGGAATGAATAAAAATAGCATCTTAGGATGGGCTACGTTTATAATGATTGTAATGGGATTAATCTTAATAGGTCTTGGATTATTCAAATATAGAGATATTTCAGGTATTGGTTTTGCTGCCGTTGGAATCGGATTTTTTGCTATTGCCTGGGTTTTTAGTTCGCTTAAAGGAAGGGTATAATAGTAGTTTTTGGTTGGAAGTTAATCGTTTGTAGTTATGGCAACAATATCAAAATTTGAAGAATTAGAGATTTGGCAAAAAGCCAGAGAGATATGTCAATATGTCGAATTATTAATTCAAACAACAACTTTACAAACAAACTATTCATTAAAAAATCAAATCGACAGAAGTTCAGGTTTTATAATGGACAATATAGCCGAGGGATTTGAAAGAAATGGAAATAGAGAATTTATTCAATTTTTAAGTATAGCAAAAGGTTCTGCGGGTGAAGCCAAGTCACAATCTTATAGAGCTTTTGATAAAAAACTAATTTCAGAAGAGCAACATTCAAAACTAAATGAAATGATTGAAATTGAAAAAAATAAAATAGGTTCGATGATGAACTATTTGAATAATTGTGAAATTAAAGGATTAAAATTTAAAAAATAAAAGAGGAGTTTGTAATTGGCAAACTATAAACAACTAACAACTAACAAAAAACTTAAAATTATGTCAGACGATAAGAAAGTAATTTTCTCAATGCAAAAATTGAGTAAAACCTATCCGGGAGCAGATAAACCTGTACTTAAAAATATTTATTTGAGTTTCTTTTACGGGGCTAAAATTGGTATTTTAGGTCTTAATGGTTCTGGAAAATCTTCACTTTTGAAGATTATTGCTGGAGTTGATAAAAACTATCAGGGAGATGTTGTTTTTCAACCGGGTTACACTGTTGGTTATCTAGAGCAGGAACCGATTCTTGATGATTCGAAAACTGTAATCGAAATTGTTCGTGAAGGAGCTGCTGAAACTATGGCAGTTTTGGAAGAGTACAACCAAATCAATGATTTGTTTGGTCTTGAAGAAAACTATTCTGATCCAGACAAAATGGATAAATTGATGGATCGCCAAGCGGCTTTGCAGGACAAAATTGATGCTCTTGGCGCTTGGGAAATTGACACGAAATTAGAAATCGCAATGGATGCTTTGCGTACACCAGAAGGAGATACGCCAATCAAAAATCTTTCTGGAGGTGAGCGTCGTCGTGTAGCTTTGTGTCGTTTATTGTTGCAACAACCAGACGTTTTGCTTTTAGATGAACCTACAAATCACCTGGATGCAGAATCGGTACTTTGGTTAGAACAACACTTGGCACAATATTCAGGAACAGTAATCGCTGTAACGCACGACAGGTATTTCTTGGATAATGTTGCGGGTTGGATTTTAGAGTTGGATAGAGGAGAAGGTATTCCTTGGAAAGGGAATTATTCTTCTTGGTTAGACCAAAAATCAAGCCGTATGGCACAAGAAGAAAAAGTAGCTTCTAAACGTAGAAAAACCC
Source organism: Flavobacterium zubiriense (assembly GCF_041729725.1). Taxonomy (NCBI): domain Bacteria; kingdom Pseudomonadati; phylum Bacteroidota; class Flavobacteriia; order Flavobacteriales; family Flavobacteriaceae; genus Flavobacterium; species Flavobacterium zubiriense. The sequence continues at coordinate 199,723 of NZ_JBCFQL010000006.1, forward strand.
TGGAACGTGAGTTGGACTGGGTTCGTCAAGGAGCGAAAGGTCGTCAAACGAAACAAAAAGCACGTTTACAGAACTACGATAAATTATTGAATGAAGACCAAAAACAATTGGATGAAAACTTGGAAATCTATATTCCAAATGGTCCACGTTTAGGAACTAATGTTATTGAAGCTAAGAATGTAGCCAAAGCTTTTGGAGAAAAATTATTGTATGATAATTTGAACTTCACTTTGCCACAGGCTGGAATTGTTGGGATTATTGGGCCAAATGGTGCTGGTAAATCGACTATTTTCAAAATGATTATGGGCGAACAACAAACCGACAGCGGAGAATTTTCTGTCGGTGAAACGGTTAAAATCGCTTATGTAGATCAATCGCATTCTAATATTGATCCCAATAAATCCATTTGGGAAAACTTTGCTGATGGTCAGGAATTGGTTATGATGGGCGGAAAACAAGTAAATTCAAGAGCTTATTTATCGCGTTTCAACTTTGGTGGAGGAGAACAAAATAAAAAAGTTTCAATGCTTTCTGGAGGAGAACGTAACCGTTTACACCTGGCAATGACATTGAAAGAAGAAGGAAACGTATTGTTACTGGATGAGCCTACGAATGATTTGGACGTAAACACGCTTCGTGCGCTGGAAGAAGGTTTAGAAAATTTCGCTGGATGTGCTGTGGTAATTTCGCATGACAGATGGTTCTTAGATCGTATTTGTACGCACATTTTAGCTTTTGAAGGAGATTCTGAAGTCTATTTCTTCGAAGGAAGTTTTTCTGATTATGAAGAAAACAAGAAAAAACGTTTAGGTGGTGATTTAACTCCAAAACGTTTGAAATACAGAAAATTAATTAGAAACTAATTTTTTGATTGATACTAAAAAAGGGATGATTTTGATAAATCATCCCTTTTTTATTTGTGTATATTTCTTACTATGAATTACTAAACTGTAGATTGCTTAGGTTTTTATAAATTCCGTTTTCTAAACCTATCAATTCCAGGTGTGTTCCTTGTTCGCTAATCCTTCCGTTATCAATTACTAAAATTTGATCTGCTGAACGAATCGTTGATAATCGGTGCGCAATAATAATACTTGTTCTTCCTTCCATTAAAATTTCCAGCGCTTCTTGAACTAATTTTTCGCTTTCGCTATCTAAGGATGAAGTAGCTTCATCTAAGATTAAAATACTAGGGTTTTTAAGCAAAGCACGAGCAATGGCAATACGCTGTCTTTGACCACCAGAAAGTTTAATTCCTCTTTCGCCAACAACAGTTTCCATTTTTTCAGGAAAACTTTCGATAAAGTTGAAAGCATTAGCTTGTTTTGCTGCTAATAGAATTTCTTCATCTGTGGCATTTGGTTTTCCGTAAGCGATGTTTTCTTTGATAGTTCCTCCAAATAAAATCACATCCTGAGGAACAATACTCATGTTGCCACGAAGATTTTCTAAATCAAAATCATGAATATTTTTATTATCAATTAAAATTTCTCCTTTATCAATATCATAAAAACGCAACAACAAAGAAGCAATAGTTGATTTTCCGGCACCACTTGGTCCTACGATGGCAATTTTTTGACCAAAACTAGCCGTAAAATTCACATCTTTCAACACCTGAATTTCTTTTCGGGACGGATAACTAAAAGCAACATTTTTAAAAGTTACATTTCCTTTTATTTTTTCGATTGTAGCTGAATTTGGAGTAGCATCAATTTTTTCAGGAGTTTCATCTAATAATTCAAAAACACGTTCGGTTGCTCCAATTGCTTTTTGAACCTGAGCATACAATTCGGCAATTCCTCCCGAAGATGCCCCTACATAACTCGAATATAAAATAAATGTAAACAATTCACCCACAGATATTTCTCCACCAATACTCAAATGAACACCGTACCACACTACTGCTACAATAGTTCCAAACAAACAGATAATAATAAAGGATGCAAAATACCCTCTTAACTGACCACCTTTGATAGCAATTTTAACTACTTCTTTAATTTTGCCTTGATAGCGTGCAATTTCGTACCATTCGTTAGCAAAGGCTTTTACAATGCTAATTCCTTGCATGGTTTCTTCAACAACCACCTGACTTTCGGCAACCTGATCTTGCACTTTTTTGGAATATTTTCGAATAAAACGACCAAAAAGAACCGCTGCAACTCCAACCAATGGAACGATAGAAACCATCATAATCGTTAACTTGATATTGATACTGGCAAGCATTACAAAACTTCCAATAATCAATATAAACTGACGAAGAAATTCAGCAATTGTAGTAGTTAAAGTATCCTGAATTTGGGTAATATCATTACTGATTCTACTGTTTAGTTCTCCCACACGTTTTTGCGAAAAGAACGTCATAGGGAGTTTTACTAAATTAGTGTATAATGCCAATCGAACATTGGCTAACGTATTTTCGGTAAAGTTGACAAACAAAGACAATCTAAAAAAAGAAAATACCGATTGTAATATTAAAACCAATCCTAATCCTAAAGCAATTTGGTTGGCTAAGGCCGAATCTTTTTTATTGACACAATCTACTAACATTCCCATGAATTTAGGAAATGCTAAGGCTGTGACACTGGTAAGTAATAAAAAAATTAAACCAACATAAAATTTCCAACTATTATTGCCTGCGTATTTAAAGATGATTTTTGCTTTATTAAGCGAGCTTGCCGTTATTTTTGATTTTGGTAAATCATTGTCTTTGAATCTTCCCATTTTTTCAATTTTAGAATGCAAATGTACTACTATAAGCTAGTCATTACAAAAAAAACTGCGAGATCTCAGTCTGGTTAAAACACTGTTTTTGAGCAAGAAATAAAATAGGCTTGTTTTTTTATTTATTTATTTTTAAATTTTGCTTGCAAATATAAAATCTAGCTGTATATTTGCACTCGCAATAAGCAACGATTGCAACCTAATAAAATAGGGCGATTAGCTCAGCTGGTTCAGAGCACCTCGTTTACACCGAGGGGGTCGGGGGTTCGAACCCCTCATCGCCCACAAGTTTAATAACAAATGGTTTCAAAACCCTATAAATCTTATGATTTATAGGGTTTTTGCTTTGTGACATATACTAAATTATTCATTCAATCATTATTGAAAAGAGATTAAACAAAAGCTCGTATGACTTTTGAGGTAAGAAAAATAAAAGATTCAGTTTAAAAATGAATATTTAGCGCTTTGATTTGGTTTTCAAAAGTAAGGGCATGCTGGTAACTGTATTCGAAAATTTCATCGGCATTTTTAAGATTGTAAAGACTAAATTGGCTCATATTAGGTGGTTCAAAGTACAAGTTGCAGCTGTGCGTTTTTTGTTCGACTGAACTTTTCATAGCCAGATGAAAACAGCGATCCAAAATGTTGTTCATGCCTACTTTATCCACTTCTTTTTTGATAGAATTAACGTAACTACCAATAATAATATCGCATTGTCCCATTAAAGGTTCAATAGGGAAATTGTTCATTACACCGCCATCAACATACAAAGTATTGTTGTAATTTACAGGTTGAAATAATAAAGGTAGGCAAGAGGAAGCCATAATGGCCTGAGATAAATTACCTGACGAAAAGTAAACCAATTCGCCCTTAAGAATATCAGTTGCAGCGATATATAATGGGATTTTTAAATCGTCAAAAGAGTTGGTTGGGAAACATTCGGAATAAATATCATGAAATCCTTTCATGGCAAACAAGCCTTGTCTTTTTATTAAAAGATTAGAAAAATTAAAAATTTGTCCTTTTTTTAAAATGGTTAAAATTTCATTTGCCGAATAACCCGCAGCATAAAAAGCAGCCGCAATAGCTCCAGCACTTGTTCCTGAAACGTGCGAAGCTTTGATACCAAATTCCTCTAAGGCTTTTAGCATACCTAGATGTCCAATTCCTCGAGCGCCTCCTCCGGATAATACAATTCCTATTTTAGTTTTCATTTGTGTTTTTGTTGTTGAAATTCAAATAGAATTTTTGTTTTTAGGATTCGATAAAATCTTTGGATTTTGGAATACTTACCAAAGCTTGAAAGGCAATTTCAGGAACTGGATTGACTAATTTACGCAATTTAGTATCCATCCAGGCACCATCTACTGTTAAAGCGGCACAAAGTTGGTCTTCTTCGTTTCTAAATTCATGAGTAATGGACCAGCGGGAAGCATCGGCTTTCATTTTAGCTACTTTGGTATGGATAAAAATCGAATCATTCAATTTTACTTCTTTTCTGAAAATACATTCTTCTCTAAAAAGTACGGGACCAAAATGCTGTGTTTGAAATGCTTTCATGGTCAAGCCTAGATTTTCTAATATTTCTAAACGATGTTGTGCAGCACAATCATAATACACACTATGACGAAGATGAAAATTAGGATCTAAATCGGCCCAACGAAAAGATAATTGTTTGCTGAAAAAACTCATGCTGTTTGCTTTTTATTATTGTAAGTTCTCGTAAATTTAAAAAAAATAAGCCAAAAAGAAAGAAATAGATTCTTTATAGTTTTGGATAAATTTACTGTTAAAAAGGTTATCAAGATTTATTTGTTTCATTTTGAATTTACGTTTTTATTGAAAGTGAAAAATTAAGAGTTATCATTTTTCTTTTTTGCTTGATCAAAAAAGAAACAAAAAAATCAAGTCTTACACTTCCTCGTCGGTCAAATTAGTTTTCGAATGCTAAAAGAAAAGAACTCGCTAACGCTCAAACAGCTTTTCTTTTTACGCATTCTTCAAACATTTGACACTCGACTGCAGAAGTTAAGGACAGTTAAGTTTCTTAAGTAATCTAACTGATAATTAATATCTTTACAAAATGAGATTTAAAGTAAGCAGTTTTTTATCCTACGAAGTTTTTTCTACAACAACCTTTATTTTTAATATTCAGGTTGCTAACTTGGCAACGCAACTAATTATTTCAGAATCGCTTACTATTATTCCTGAAATTAAATACGAAGAGTTTGTATTGCAAAATTCAGCGACTCGTTTTATTAAAATGGAGGTCGAAAAAGGAACTAATTTCTCGATTAGTTATGAAGCTGAAGTTGATGTTTTGTATGAGTTAATTACAGATGAGAAGCTTTTTGAATCTATTCCAATTATTGATTTAGACAACGAAGTTTTACCTTTTATTTCGCCAAGCAGGTATTGTGAATCCGATAAATTATTAGGTTTTGCTAATCAGCAATTTGGACATTTACTGAATGAATTTACTAAAGCCAAAGCAGTCAACGAATGGGTTTATAATTCGATAGCGTACAAAGCAGGAACTAGTGATTCTAGTAGATCAGCTTGCGATGTTCTAAATTTAAAAGAAGGTGTTTGTAAAGATTTTGCTCACCTTGCCATTGCTTTGTGTCGCGCTTTAGATATTCCAGCGCGTTATTTTACAGGTTATGCTTACGCACTTGAACCACCAGATTTTCATGCTTGTTTTGAAGCCTATGCAGGAGGGAAGTGGCTCTTTTTTGATCCAACAAAATTAAGTGTTCTTAACGGATTGGTCAAAATTGCTAATGGAAAAGATGCCAGCGAAGTAGCTGTGGCTAGTTTTTTTGGAGAAGTGAATTGTGCTTTTATGAAAATTGAATGTCATCCTGTTTCAGTTGATTTTATTCCTTTCGATACAAAAGAAAATGAAGCCGTTTCTTATGGTTGATACGGCTTCATTTTCTCGAATGTATTAGTCATCAATGGCTTGTTCTGCTAGTATTTGAAATTTCCAGCCTGTATTGTCACTCGTTTTTTGAGTCTGTTTTAAGATAATTCCAATGAGTTCTTCTTTTGGATCAGCAAAATACTGAGTATTAAAATAACCGCCCCAATTGAATGTTCCTGCACTACCTTGACCGCCTAAATCTTCGCCTTTTTGGTTTAAAACTCTAAAACCCAAACCATGTCCAGCATCGCTATTGCTCCAAATAGCACCAATTTGGTTTGTCAACATAAATTGGACTGTGGTTCTGCTTAATAAGCGAATACCGTTTAATTCACCTTTATTTAGGAACATTTGCAAGAAAGTAGCATAATCTTTTGCGGTGCTTGAAAGTCCGGCGCCACCAGAGAAAAAGCTTTTTGCTCCTGATTTTGGATAATTAGTATCGTAAAACGTATTTGGGAACGGAATCCATTTTCCATTTTCTTTGGTTTGAACGCTTACTAATCGGTTGTATTTTGATTCCGGCAAATAGAAATACGTATCATTCATTTCTAATGGTTCAAAAATGCGGGTTCTGTAAAATTCATCCATTGGCATGCCCGACATGATTTCGATAAAATACCCAATAACGTCTAATCCTTCACTGTAAATGAATTTTTCTCCAGGATTGTGGTGCAAAGGCAGTTTTGCTAGTTTTTTGACACTTTCGGCAATGGTAATTTTGTTGGTCGTAAATAAATCGGTTACGCCAGCGTCCTGATATATTTTTTTGAAACGAGGATCGCTATCAATTTGGCCGTAGCCAATTCCGGAAGTATGTGTAATTAAATCACGAATGGTAATTTCTCTTTTGGCTGTTTTCGTTGTGTATTTTCCATCGGGATAAACTGAATCTAAAACTTGAGCGTTTTTAAATTCAGGAATGTATTTTGCAATAGGATCGTCTAGTTTGAATTTTCCTTCTTCCCAAAGCATCATGACTGCAGTAGTAGTTATGGCTTTTGTTTGCGATGCAATTCTGAAAATAGCATCGGGTTTTAAGATTTTTGAACTGGCATTATCCGCCATTCCAAAAGCTTTTAGATAGACAATCTTTCCTTTGCGAGCCACTAAGGCTATAGCTCCCGGAATTTCCGAATCGGCAACGGCTTTGGTTAACATATTGTCAATTCGAGCCAGTCGTTCGCTAGACATTCCTACACTGCTTGGAGTTGCTTCTGAAAGTTTTGGCGAGTTTTTTACGGAATGGGTTTGAGCAAAAGTGCTGCAATTCCATATTGCAAAAAGGGTGATAAAGATTTTTTTCATGGTTGGTTTTTTGTTTTTAGTGGCATAGCTGTGGATTATTTATCTATGTAAAATTGCTTTTTTATGGTTTGTTGTAAATTTTTGGATAAACAAAGAGTTCTATGTCTAACAAAAAATCTAATTTTCCAAAACTGCAGGATAGTGTTTTATTTTTTGAGTAGTTTCAATAATTTTTTTGGATCTTGACGATTATCCCAAAAAGCAGTAATTATGATTTGAGTATCATCACTTTTATAATAAATACTGAAATTTCCCATTGCAGCTTCTCTAGTATCTAAGTGATTTGTAGGTTTGCCAACATCTGGATTTTGTGAAATCAGTTTAATACGCTCGTTAATCAAGCCAATGAGCTTTTCTGCATACTTAGTTGATTTGTTGCGAATTGTCCAATATTTTAAAATTTCACGTCGCTGCTTTATCGCAGTCTCGGTCCAAACTACAGACTTTTTAGCCATTCCAAATCCATTTTATCTAACTCTTCTTGCGATACAATTCGATTATTTTTAATGTCTTCTTCACTCATATTTAGCATTAAAATTTGAGCTTCTGAAAGCTGTATTGTTTCTTCGTTAATGTTACTTGTACTAACTAACTTATAAAGAGCTAATAAATAATCTTTGTTAGATATTGTAAGTAACTTATCTATGATGCTATTTCTAATATTGTCGGCTCCAGTCATAATTTTAATTATTTACACAAAGGTTGTGAATTTATAGTAGATTTCCAATAATTACACACAACTAATTGGTAGTGTTTTGGTTGTATGGTATTGATAATTAGCGGTAATGTGTTAGATTTCTTTTGTCTGTGCTCCGTTTGTTTAAAATGAATTGTATTATTCTGGGATTTTCTCAATCAGAATTGGGTTTTCGATACTATCATAATAAGTACAAGTCATTTCGATAATGTCCACACGCCATTTGGCAATACCACATTGAGCAGCATGGTTGCAAAAAGTCATATAATCGGTTTGACCGTCTTGATGCATTACTAAGAACTCGATGAGTCGTTCTTTGTTTGCAGAAGGAGCAATGTTAAGGCTATCGTAGGTTTTATTTTCGGATGCTCTAAAATTATTTTCACCAAAATATTCTACATGACCGTCATTAACAAAGGCATCGTAGCCTAGAACGCCCAGCTCAATTAAATCTTTAATGTAATTGGGAAAATCAGCACCCGATTTTACTTTTTCGTGCGCTGTTTTGATTTGATCTATGGTAAACATTTTTTAAATTTTTAGGTTTTCAAATATAGTTTAAAATCAAATTATATTAACCCGTTGGGTGAAATTATCAAAAACGTCAGTTCGAGTGTTTTTTGCGTAATGAAATGAAGCGAAAAATGTATCGAGAACCGTTTTCTATTCAATATTTTCTTGTTCTCGATACAAATTTTCCGAAAAAGCTGTCGCGTTTTCTGAAAATTCACTCGAACTGACGAAAATTTAATATCCAAAAACAATTTCACCCAACGAGTTATATTAATACTGATTCTATTTTAGTTGGAATTATTATTGAGTAACGTGACGGCCCTAATTTCCCGTTTCCGTAAATCTGTCAGTCAGTTTGAAATGTCATATTGTCAGCTAATATTACGACAGTTTTAAGATTTTATGACAAATTATATAAGGCTTTAATATTGGCACAAAGATTGACTTAAGCACCTTGAGTTATTAAATCGAGTATATAATAAAAATTAAATATATTAAAAATGGGTAAAATAATCGGAATTGATTTAGGTACGACGAACTCTTGTGTTTCTGTAATGGAAGGTAGCGAAGCAGTTGTTATTCCTAATGCAGAAGGAAAAAGAACAACGCCATCTATCATCGCTTTTGTAGAAGGTGGAGAAATTAAAGTAGGGGATCCTGCAAAAAGACAAGCGGTAACTAATCCAACTAAGACTATTGCTTCTATCAAACGTTTTATGGGACATTCATTTGCTGAAACTACTGAAGAAGCAAAAAGAGTTCCTTACAGTGTTGTAAAAGGTGACAACAATACGCCACGTGTGGATATTGACGGTCGTTTATACACTGCTCAAGAATTGTCAGCAATGACTCTTCAAAAAATGAAAAAAACTGCTGAAGACTATTTAGGTCAAACAGTTACTGAAGCAGTTATTACTGTTCCTGCTTACTTTAACGATGCACAACGTCAAGCTACTAAAGAAGCTGGTGAAATTGCAGGTCTTAAAGTGATGCGTATCATCAATGAGCCTACTGCTGCTGCATTAGCTTATGGTTTAGATAAAAAAGGAACAGATCAAAAAATTGCTGTTTACGATTTAGGTGGAGGTACTTTTGATATCTCTGTTCTTGAATTAGGAGACGGAGTTTTCGAAGTATTGTCTACTGATGGTGATACTCACCTTGGAGGAGATGATTTTGACCACGTAATTATTGACTGGTTAGCTGACGAATTTAAAGCTGAAGAAGGAATTGACTTGCGTTTAGACCCAATGTCATTACAACGTATCAAAGAAGCTGCAGAGAAAGCTAAGATTGAATTGTCTTCTTCTGCTGAAACTGAAATCAACTTGCCATACGTAACGGCTACGGCTTCAGGACCAAAACACTTAGTTAAAAAATTATCTCGTTCTCAATTTGAGAAATTAACTGATTCATTAGTAAAACGTTCTATGGAACCAGTTGCTAAAGCGTTGAAAAATGCTGGTTTATCAGTTTCTGATATCGACGAAGTAATCTTGGTAGGAGGTTCGACTCGTATCCCAAGAATCGTTGAAGAAGTGGAGAAATTCTTTGGAAAAAAAGCGTCTAAAGGAGTTAACCCTGATGAGGTTGTTGCAATTGGAGCAGCTATTCAAGGTGGTGTACTTTCTGGAGATGTAAAAGATGTATTGTTACTTGACGTAACTCCATTATCTTTAGGTATCGAAACTATGGGTGGTGTAATGACTGTTCTTATCGAAGCTAACACTACTATCCCAACTAAAAAATCTCAAGTATTCTCTACTGCTGCTGATTCTCAACCAACAGTTGAACTTCACGTATTGCAAGGAGCTAGAGCAATGGCTGCTGATAACAAAACTATCGGTCGTTTCCACTTAGATGGTATTCCACCAGCACCAAGAGGAGTTCCTCAAATTGAGGTTTCTTTTGATATTGATGCTAATGGTATCATTAAAGTAACTGCAACTGATAAAGGAACTGGAAAATCTCACGATATTCGTATCGAAGCTTCTTCAGGTTTAACAGCTGACGAAATCGAACAAATGAAAAAAGATGCTGAAGCTAACGCTGATGCTGATAAAGCTGCAAAAGAAAGAGCTGAAAAATTAAACGAAGCTGATAGTACTATTTTCCAAACTGAAAGTCAATTGAAAGAATTGGGAGATAAAATTTCAGACGAGAACAAAACAGCTATCGAATTTGCTTTAACTGAATTGAGAATGGCACACCAATCTCAAGATATTGCTGCTATCCAAAAAGGTTTAGATAATGTAAATGCTGCTTGGAAAACTGCTACTGAAGCTATGTACGCTCAAGGAGAGCAAGGTCAAGCTGCTGCTGAACCACAAGCTGAAGGTGATAACGTTCAAGACGTAGATTACGAAGAAGTAAAATAAGCAGAGAACCAATTTTTGAAGAAAAATTGTTTGAATCGCTTATCCCGATTTTTATCGGGATCTTTTGAAGAATATAAATAAGGAAAAACCGAGTCAATAATGGCTCGGTTTTTTTGTTATATTTACACTATAATTACAAATAAGAAATGGAAAAATTAATAGTTAAAAATTTTGGACCAATTAATGAAGCTGAAATAGACCTGACTAAATATGTTGTGTTTATAGGTGATACTTCAACAGGGAAAAGTGTTTTAGCAAAGTTGATTTCTATTTTTAGGGAATTTTCAAATGTTTTAAACAATAAAGTTGACAATTTGGAATTCATATTATCTTTTAAAAATCAATTGGAAAATTACAATATAGATTTTAATTATGAAGACAGCCAGATAGACTATTTGGACGATAATTTACATATTAAATTATTAAGAAATGAAATTTCTGTTGTCAAAGATGATAGAGAGAAAATGACAACGGATGAATTTGAGCAATTCATAAAAGGCAATAATGTTTTAGATCCAACTGATGAAATGCAAGTTGCATTTCGTTCTCTGTCTATGAAAGGACAAAATATTTATTTTCCAGCAGAAAGAATACTAACTTCTTTAGTAGGAGCTTCAATTTCTGGTCTTTGGGCAAATAATGTTGCACTTCCAAATTGTTTTAAGGATTTTGCAGGAAAATTTGAAGTAGCAAGAAAAAGGATACGAACAATAAAATATCCTGATTTTGATTTTAACTATTCATACAGTAATGCTCAAGATTTAATTAGAATAGGAGGTACAGAAATTTCTCTTGTTCAGGCATCTAGTGGGATCCAGTCGATTGTTCCTTTATTATTGGTTTTAGATTTTGAATTATTAGGTGGTAGAATTGAGCCAAGGTTGTCTTTTTTAATTGAAGAACCTGAATTAAATTTATTTCCTATTAAGCAAAAAAAGCTAATAGATTATATAGTAAAAGGTGTCAATAAAACTAAATATAAAGTTGTGTTCACAACCCACAGCCCTTATATTCTCTCATCTCTCGACACCTTAATGCTTGCCAAAAACACTTTTGATGAACATCCTGATTTGAAGGAAGAAATTAGCAAAATTGTTTCGGAAGATAAATGGATAGATTACGATGATATTTCTGTTTATGAAGTTCGAAATGATGGAAGAGTGTATTCCATCAAAAATGAAGAATTTAAAAGTATTGATACTAATGCAATTGATGGAGTTTCGGATATTATTTCTGAAGAATTTGACAAACTAACAGAGTTACGATATGCACACTAATTTTGATGATTTTATTGTAGCACATCAAAATTGTTGTTCGAAAAGCAATATAGCTTCTGAAAATGGAAAACGATTTGAAATCAACTCGATTGAGAGTTTTACAAGAATCAGAATCGATGATTGTTTAATTCCTTCACAGCAAGTAGAAAAATGTGATTTTGGATTTGTCAGACATTCAAATAATGAATTTTATTTTGTAGAATTAAAAGGAAAAGATGTTAAGAAGGCTTTAAGCCAAATTATCAATACTATTTTAATTTTTGAATCGACATTCATTAAAATTCCCCAAGTTAAAAGATTTGGATTTATTGTCAGTTCAAGAAACCCTTTATCAAGTACTGAAACTAATAATTTAAAGCAAGCTTTTGCAAAAAGATATGGTCGGCTTTTAGAAATTCAAAGTAGGCAATGTAAATATCCTAAATAAACCGAGTCAATAATGGCTCGGTTTTTTTATGTCTATTCGGAAATTCAAATAAAAAATCTCCTGATTATTAAAGTAATTATTTCTTTCCGCCTATTTTGCTAATGATGAAAATGATAAAAACAATAACAGCTATAACAAGGAATATTCCCACGCTCATTCCTGCTTTAAAAATATCTCCAATGATTTCACAACTTGAAAAGGTGAACATAACGATTAGAAGTAGAAGTACTCTTTTTACTGTGTTTTTCATGATTTCTAGAATTTTAAATTAGTTAATAATGTTGGTTTAAAAGTACATTTTAAATATATATCCTATTTTATATAATTTTACTGTTTTGTTGTATTATTCAAATCTTATAAGAATCTTTTAACTCAAATTTTAAATATTGATATTCTTAAAGGTTATAAATCTGATTTTGTATATTTGCGCAATCCAATACAACTCTTTACTATGACTCAAAAAGTTTTGCTTAATTCCAAAGAAGTCAATATCATTCTTCATCGTTTGGCTTGTCAGCTAATTGAAAAACATCTCGATTTTAAAGATACTATTTTAATTGGTATTCAGCCAAGAGGAACCTTTTTAGCAGAACGGCTAAAAGAGGTGTTGGAAAAAGAATACAACACTCCCGAAATAAAATTAGGTTATTTAGATATCACTTTTTTTAGAGATGATTTTAGAAGAACCGAAAAACCATTGGAAGCTAATAAAACTAAAATAAGTTTTATTGTAGAAAATAAAAAAGTCATTTTTATTGATGATGTATTGTTTACTGGAAGAAGTATCAGAGCAGCATTGACTGCAGTGCAATCTTTTGGTAGACCTTCAGAAATAGAATTACTAGTGTTGATTGACAGACGTTTTAGTCGCAATTTACCTATTCAACCAGATTATAGAGGAAGACAAGTAGATGCTATTAACAATGAAAAGGTAAAAGTGAGTTGGAAAGAAAATGATGGAGAAGATGCCGTATATTTAGTTACCAATTAATAGATTAATCGTTAAGTCGTTTAATTGTTTAATCGCAAAAGAAAGATAAACGATTAAACAATAAACAAATAAACAGTAAATAAAAAATGAAAGAATTAAGCGTAAATCATTTATTAGGCATCAAATATATTAACAAGAATGATATAGAGCTTATTTTTGAAACAGCGGATCATTTTAAAGAAGTCATTAATCGTCCTATAAAGAAAGTGCCTTCGTTACGAGATATTACCATTGCCAATATTTTTTTCGAAAATAGTACCCGAACTAAACTTTCATTCGAATTGGCTCAAAAACGATTATCGGCAGATGTAATTAGTTTTTCGGCAGCACAATCTTCGGTTAAAAAAGGTGAAACGCTTATTGATACCGTAAACAATATTCTTTCAATGAAAGTAGATATGGTGGTCATGCGCCATGCTAATCCTGGAGCAGCCCATTTTTTATCGCAAAATGTAAAAGCAAGTATTGTAAATGCTGGCGATGGCGCTCATGAACATCCTACACAGGCTTTATTAGATAGTTATTCGATAAGAGAAAAATTAGGAGATGTAGCAGGAAAAAAAGTAGTTATTGTAGGTGATATTTTGCATTCAAGAGTGGCTTTGTCTAATATTTATGCGTTGCAAATGCAAGGTGCCGAAGTAAAAGTTTGTGGTCCTAAAACTTTAATTCCAAAACACATTGAATCATTAGGTGTAAAAGTAGAACCTAATTTACGAAAAGCCTTAGAGTGGTGTGATGTGGCCAATATGCTGCGTGTTCAAAACGAAAGAATGGATGTGAATTATTTTCCATCAACTAGAGAATATGCACAACAATATGGAGTAGATAAAACTTTATTAGAATCATTGAATAAAGAAATTGTAATCATGCATCCAGGACCTATTAATAGAGGAGTAGAGATTACATCTGAAGTAGCCGATTCGGGACAATCCGTTATTTTAAACCAAGTCGAAAATGGAGTAGCGATTAGAATGGCTGTTATTTATCTTTTGGCTTCAAAAATTCAGTAAGTTAAAAATTCTTACTAACTTTAGATTTTAGTAATTTCAAAATTAAATTTTATGAAAGTAGATCAAAAAGGACATACTATTACAATTAAAGATACTCAGGGTGATTTTACTTCTTTTTTAATGAAGGTTACACACCAATATAAAAGTTACGAAAAACATAATATAATAATTGATCTTTTAGGGTATAAAGAAGAATTACCTGTAAGCGATTTAAAACTGTTTTTACCTATGTCTAAAAAACATAAAAAAGCAAAGCAATCATTTATTGTTGTAGTGGCTGATTTTGATTATAATGCTTTGCCTGAAAAATTTACTGTAGTTCCGTCTTTATTAGAAGCTCATGATATTATTGAGATGGAAGAAATAGAAAGAGACTTAGGATTTTAGAACGTTTAATTGTTTATTCGTTTAAAAGTTTAATCGAATGATTTTTATATAACGATTAAACAAATAACCAGTTAACAAAATACACTTTGAAATTAACTATTCTGGGCTGTTATGCGGCCACTCCACGTACATTTACAAATCCTACTTCGCAGTTATTAGAAATAAAAAACCGACTTTTTCTTGTTGATTGTGGCGAAGGAACACAAGTACAACTGCGCAAAAACAAAATCAAATTTTCTAAGATCAATCATATTTTTATCTCGCACTTACACGGAGATCATTTTTATGGATTAATTGGTTTGATTTCTACTTTTTCGTTATTGAATAGAAATAACGATTTGGCTGTTTATGGTCCAAAAGGAATAAAAGAAATTATTTTATTACAATTGCGATTGTCTAATTCATGGCCCAATTTTGGTTTGCATTTTCACGAATTAACTTCAAACCAAAGCGAGTTAATTTTTGAAGACGATAAAGTCATTGTGAAAACCATTCCGTTAAAACATCGTGTGTATACCAATGGATTTTTATTTGAAGAAAAAATTGCCGAACGAAAGTTAAACGTAGATGCTGTTCGAGAATATCAAATTGAGAAATGTTATTTCCAAAACATAAAAAATGGAAAAGATATTTTTCTGGATGATGGAACTTTGATTTCCAATGAAAAATTAACATTTGATCCTGAAAAACCCAAAAGTTATGCTTTTTGTTCAGATACTATTTATAACGAAGCTATCATTACATTAATAGAAAATGTAGATGTGTTGTATCACGAAGCTACTTTTTTACAATCGGAAGCAAGCTTGGCAACTAAAACTATGCATTCTACAGCCATAGAGGCGGCTACCATTGCTAAAAAAGCTCAAGTAGGTAAACTGATCTTAGGACATTATTCAACGCGCTATGATGCCATTTCTTTGTTTAAAGAAGAAGCTGAAACTGTTTTTCCGAATGTGCTGTTAGCAGATGATGGGAAAAGTTTTGATTTTTAGTTTTTACATAACTATTTTATAATTTTAAATACCATGGAAGATTTAAGTAATTACAGAAGATCTTATGAAAAAAGTGAATTATTAGAATCTAATATTCCCGAAGACCCAATTAATCTTTTTCATCGTTGGTTTCACGAAGTAGAAGATTTTGGAGGAAATGATGAGGTAAACGCCATGACCGTTTCAACTTTAGGTTTGGATGGTTTTCCAAAGTCCAGAGTTGTGTTATTAAAAAAATACAATGATGAAGGTTTTATCTTTTATACTAATTATAATTCGGAGAAAGGAAAAGCCATCGAACAAAATCCCAATGTGTGTCTTTCCTTTTTTTGGCATTCAGCCGAACGTCAAGTTATTATTAAAGGAATAGCCGAAAAAACGGACGAAACCATTTCGGATAATTATTTTGATTCCAGACCTGATGGAAGTAAGTTAGGTGCTATTGTTTCTAACCAAAGTGAAATAATACCGTCTAGAGAGTTTTTAGATGAAAATTTAAAAGTGCTTGAGGCTGTTTTTGATAATAAGTCAATTCCAAGACCTAAACATTGGGGTGGATACCTCGTTCGTCCTGTAGAAGTAGAATTTTGGCAAGGAAGAACAAATCGATTACACGATAGAATTCGTTATTTTATTCTAAATGATTTTACTTGGAAAATAGATAGATTGTCTCCTTAATGTAAGATAATTGTTCTTTTTAAAACAAAATGATGTAGTTCGTCGATTTTTTTTGTAGTTTAACGGTAAAGTGTTGTATGTTTGAATAAGCAAAAAAACAAAAATTAACACCTTTTAAAGAGTTTGTCCCCAATCTACTTTAAACTTAAACTACAAGCTTATGAAAGTAAATTTACTCAATTTAATGTTGCTTTTGACAGTAATATTTACAATGAATTCCTGCTCTTCTGATTCTTCTGAAGAAATAACTGCAAATTCTACAAGTTCTTTAATTGTTGAGAATTATTCATATAGTGAGGATGAGTTAGAAACTATGAAATTGATTAATGAGTACCGAGTAAGTATTGGTTTAAATCCATTAGAAAAGATTAATCACATCTCTTATAAATCAGAAGAGCATGATTATTATATGATTGATAAAAAAGTACCAAGTCATGATGGTTTTGTAGAACGTTCAAATAATATCATGAAATTACTTGATGCTAAAACTGTAGGAGAGAATGTTGCTTACAATTATAATAATGCTCAAGGAGCTGTTACAGCTTGGTTAAATAGCCCAGCTCACAAGAAAAATATTGAAGGTAATTATACTCATTTTGGAATTTCAATTAGAAAAAATGCAGATGGTAAAAAATATTACACTAATATTTTTGCAAGAATTGATTAGTTTTTTGGTTTTTAAATAAGTACAAAGGAGAGTATTTGCCCCAAATCTATTCTCTAAAGTATTAAATAAAAAAGAGTTTATAATCCCCCAATTATAGACTCTTTTTTTTGCAATATGGTCAAAATAGTCAGTGTGTGTTTTTTATCAAATTCTTTTATTCATTTTATACCGTTTAGAAATATAAATCGGTCTCAATTGTCAGTTTGAGCGCAGTCGAGAACGATTATTGCATCTGGACTGCGTTCAATGTGACAAAAAACAATCCAACTTTTTTATAT
This sequence comes from Flavobacterium zubiriense, assembly GCF_041729725.1. Classification (NCBI taxonomy): domain Bacteria; kingdom Pseudomonadati; phylum Bacteroidota; class Flavobacteriia; order Flavobacteriales; family Flavobacteriaceae; genus Flavobacterium; species Flavobacterium zubiriense. The sequence goes on from NZ_JBCFQL010000006.1 coordinate 216,976, forward strand.
ATCTAATTGGTATTATTTTGATATTAAAAAAAAAGATAAGATTATTACTTGTTTGTTGTACTAGTGAGTAGTAAAAACTATATAATGTCGTATTTTGAAACGATACAATGTTGTTTAAAATATTAACTTGTAGCTGTTTAAGTCAATATAGCCTCTTTTGACTTTACGACTTTAAAACTTTCGACTTACTTATTTAACTTTTTGTTTAATTTCTCTATAATGCCATTGGCTTTTTCAACTTCACCAATAGCGTACAAAGATTTTGCATATTGATCGTAATGTATTGTTTTTACATCTGAAGTAATAGCAAATAATTCTCCATACCATTTTGCCGCTTTTTCCATATTCATATCGGCATAGAATGCGTTTCCTAATGTTTCGAATAGATCAATTGATTTGTATCCTTTTTCAGCCACTCTTTCATAGGTTTTAATGACATTTACATAAGCGTATTTTTCGCCAACTTTAGTAGTAGTACTTGTTTTTGAATTTTGGGAAAAACCATTATATGATGATAGACTTGCAAAAACAAAAAAAAAGATTGGGGTTACTTTCATATTATAAATTTAGTAGAGTCTTATTTGGTTTATTAATTGTTAATTTTTACAAGTAATAAAAAAATAATGTATGATAAATTTAAATTAAATTTTTAAAAACTATATAAAGTAAGCTCTTTTTTAGTCTAAATGTGTAATAGTTGTTGTTTTTATAAGATTTTGCGGTCTGTTTTCAATCGATAAGTAGAATTTGGAAAAAGTATGATTGTTTAGTTTTAATATCGAAACTTATCTGTATAAAAAAAACCTCGAAAGAATAAACATTCGAGGTTTGTTAATTTTAGAAATTATAGTTAGGG